>JBBQBU010000590.1:0-3635 GCA_038318015.1 Chloroflexota bacterium
CCGGCCAGGTGCTCGAACTCACCGATGGACTCGCCGGAGATGTTGGCGATCACCGGGACAGCCCAGCGCGACCACATCGGTGCCTTCTCGGACACGACGGCGCGCAGCCCGACGTTCTGAAGCCCGATGGCGTTCAGCATCCCGGCCGGCGTCTCGGCGATGCGCGGCGTGGGGTTGCCTTCGCGAGGGCGCACGGTGATGCCCTTTGAGCAGATTGCCCCGAGCCGCTGAACGTCCACCAGCGGCTGGTACTCGGTGCCGTACCCAAAGGTGCCGGACGCCACCAGAACAGGGTTCGCCAGTTCCAGCCCGTGCATGTTGTTCGGCGCGAGGTTGACCCGTAGGCTCGGCGTTGGGCGGAGCCTCGGCGAGGAACCGCTACTGGCGTGCGTGCCGTTCTCAGGCATGGCTGCCCTCCCAGACCATCACGTCGGCCTCGAAGACGGGGCCGTCGCGGCAGACGCGCTGGTACCCCTTCTTCGTCTTCACCACGCAGCCCAGGCAGACGCCCATCGCGCAGCTCATGTGCTGCTCCATCGCCACTTGCACCGGCTTCTCAGAGCGCATCGCCCCTGCGATGCCGTAACGGGCCGGCCGGGTCAGCCGCGCGACAGCCTCCAGCATCGGCGTCGGTCCGCACGCGTACACGGCGTCGCACCAATCCAGGTAGCGCGGCAGCAACTCCGTCACCAGCCCGCGGTGCCCGAGAGTGCCATCAACTGTCGAGAAGGCATATTCGACCTCGGGCGGTAGCTCGTCGGCCGGGAACACGTAATCTGCCGTGGCCGCGCCAACCAGTAGCACGACCTCACAGCCCTTCCCGAGCGCCTCGGTTGCCAGCGCCACCAACGGGGCCACGCCGTAACCGCCGCCGACCATCGCCAGCCGCCGGGCGGTCGGGTCGATGGTGAAAGGGCGCCCGAGCGGGCCGAGCACATCAAGCTCGGTGCCGACCGCACTCTCTGCGATGATCTGGCTGCCGACTCCGACCGCTCGCACCAACAGCGAGACGCCGTCTGGCCGAATCCGAAAGATGCTCATCGGGCGGCGCAACAGCGGATCCCAGGTTGGGCCAGTCCGGATGTGGACGAACTGGCCCGGTCGGGACGATTTGCCGAGCGCGGGGCTGTCCAGGTCAAGTACATGCGTTCCCGACATGATCGTCTCGTTTGCCGTGATGGTCACTTTGTACAGGTCCATCAGACGACGCCCTGTTCAACGACTGGCTCGGCGCTCGGCCGGCCGGCCACGTACTCGGCCAGGGGCCGGGCGCGCAGGGCGTCTCCCAGGCGGGTCACGACCTCAACGGCCACCCGAGCCGTGTCAATCGACGTGAAGCATGGAATTCGCCGCTCCACCGCCGCCCTCCGAATCTGGAAGCCATCTTGCAGCGGCCCGCGCCGCCCGCTCACGGTGTTCACCACTGCGCCGGCCAACCCCTGCTCAATGGCATCCAGCACGTTCGGATGGCCTTCGTCCAGGCGCTTGGTGATCTGCTGGACCGTCAGGCCCAGCCCCTCAATCATCCGGGCCGTGCCTTCGGTTGCCAGCAGCGGATGGCCGGCCGCCGCCAGCGCACGGATCATCGGCAGCGCCTCTTCCTTGTCCTTGTCAGCGATGGAGAGCAGCACCGGCGCCTGCTTCGGGATCATGGTGCCGGCCGCCAGCAGCGCCTTTGCCATCGCCGCGTCGGCGTCCCAGTCGATGCCCATGACCTCGCCCGTGGACTTCATCTCGGGACCGAGGAAGGTATCTACCTGTGGGAGCTTCGACATCGAGAAGACCGGGGCTTTGACGGCGACCAGCCCGGTCTCGGGGTGCAGGCCGCCGCGCCACCCCTGCTCGCGAAGCGTCTGCCCGAGCAGCACCCGCGTCGCAAGGTCCACCATCGGCACTTCCGTGACCTTGCTGATGAACGGAATCGTGCGGCTGGAACGCGGGTTCGCCTCAATGACGTACACGTCGTCGCGGTAGATGACGTACTGCACGTTGAACAGTCCGCGCACCCCGAGGCCGACGCCGAGCCGCCGCGTGTACTCCACGATGTCGTCGCGCTGCTTCTCGGTGAGCGACTGTGCAGGGTAGATCGCGATGCTGTCGCCAGAGTGGACGCCAGCCCGCTCGACGTGCTCCATGATGCCAGGGATCAGCACGTCCTCGCCGTCGCAGACCGCGTCCACCTCGATCTCGCGGCCCTCAAGGTACTTGTCGATCAGGATTGGCTTGCCGTCCGAGATTTCCTCAGCCGAGCCGACGTACCCTGCCAGGTCGTCATCATTCTGGACGATCTCCATGCCCCAGCCGCCCAGCACGAATGACGGCCGCACCAACACCGGGTAGCCGACCCGATGGGCGATCCGCAGCGCCTGATCGACGGTCCGGATCGCGGCACCCGGCGGCTGCGGAATCTGCAAACGGGTCACGAGATCTTCGAACAGGAACCGGTCTTCGGCCAGATCGACGCTGCGTGAGCCGCCGCCCATCAGCGTGGCCCCGGCCCGCGACAACGGATCGGCAAGGTTGACCGCCGTCTGCCCGCCGAACTGGAACACGACCGGCGTGTCGCCCGCGTCGCCGCGCACCGACTCGTTCTCCAGGATGTCGAGGACGCCCTCGGCGTCGAGCGGCTCGAAGTACAGCCGCGACGACGCATCAAAGTCGGTGCTGACCGTCTCCGGGTTGCTGTTGATAAGTATGCTCTGGCATCCGGCCGACTCCAGCGCCGCTGCCGCCCGCACCGAGCAGTAGTCGAACTCAATGCCCTGCCCGATGCGGATCGGCCCCGAGCCGAGGATCGCCGCCTTCTTACCCGGCAGCGGCAGCGCCTCGTTCTCCTGCTCATAGGTGCCGTAGAAGTACGGCGTCGCGGCCTCGAACTCGGCGGCGCAGGTGTCCACCATCTTATAGACCGGCCGTAGCCCCCACTCGCGCCGGCGTGCCCGGACGTGCATCGCCGTGCGGTCGCTGAGCGTGCCGATCTGGGCGTCGGAGAAGCCCAGGCGCTTGGCGTCCCACACGAGTGACTTGTTGAGCGGCTCACCCAGAATGCGCCGCTCCATGGCCGCGATCTTCTCCAATTTGTGGACGAAGAACGGGTCGATGCCCGACCGCGCGTGGATCTCGTCGCGGCCGACGCCCCGCCGGATCGCCGCCAGCACCGCCCACAGCCGCACGTCATTCGGCTGCTCGATCAGCGGCCAGATGGCGGCAAGGCCGTTCGGACCGCTCCAGGCAGCATCCTCCCAGAGCATGTTGCGGCCCCGGAACTCCAGCGACCGGATCGCCTTTTGCAATGCGCCCTCGAACGTCCGGTCTATCGCCATGACCTCGCCAGTCGCCTTCATCTGCGTCCCGAGCACCCGGTCGCCGGTCGCGAACTTATCGAACGGGAAGCGCGGGATCTTGATGACCAGATAGTCGAGTGACGGCTCGAAAGCGGCCGTGGTGCGCTGGGTGACGGCGTTCGGAATCTCGTCCAGTCGCTTGCCGATGGCGATCTTGGCCGACACCCGCGCGATAGGGTAGCCCGTGGCCTTCGAGGCCAGGGCCGACGACCGGCTGACGCGCGGGTTCACCTCGATCACGTAGTATTGCCGCGATTTCGGATCAAGCGCGAACTGCACGTTGCAGCCGCC
>JBBQBU010000591.1:0-3635 GCA_038318015.1 Chloroflexota bacterium
GATGCCCGGCAACAGATCCTTCGCCATCGTGTCGATGTCGAGCGCGTGGATCATCGCCTGTCGCACGCGCTTGTCCGTGAACGGCTCGCGGGTGGCGTTCATCCAGAGGAAGTAGTACTCATGCGACGGCGATGTCTCAACCTTCAGGTCTGCATTCTTCTTCAGGCCGTCCATCTGGTCCGGCGGCACTCGCCAGGTGAAGTCCACTTCCCCGATCTCCAGCGCCGTCATCCGCGCCGCAACCTCGGGGATGTACTTGAAGATGACTGCCTTCGAGGCCGGCGGCCCGCCCCAGTACTGATCGTTCGCCTCAATGCGGAGGTCGGCGTCGGCGCGCCACGACACGTACTTGAACGGCCCGGTGCCAATGGGCTTGTTGAAGAAGCCGTCCATGTTGACGGCGGCAGCCGGAGCGACCGTCAACAGCGTGGCGCTGGCGGGGATCGTGCCGACCGGCTGCTTCATCTTCAGCCGGAAGGTCATCGGGTCGGGCGTCTCGATGGCCTCGACGGCCGCGAACAGGGGCGACACCGGTCCCTTCTGCGCGACGATCCGCTCAAGCGACACCTTCACGTCGTTGGCGGTGAAGTCCGAGCCGTCGTGGAACTTGACGCCGGGCCGGAGCTTGAAGACCCAGGTGTTTGCGTCGGGGGCTTCCCAGGAGGTCGCCAACTTGGGCACGAGGTTGCCGGTGGCCGGATCTCGCCCGACGAGCGTGTCGAAGACGTGCTGCATCGCGGTGTGGGTGATGCCATCCACCGACTGCGCGCCCTGCGGATCGAGCGTCGTCAGCTTGGCGTGCAGGCCGACTTTCAGCTCGCCGGTCGGGGTGCGCGAGGCGGGCTTGGCGTCGGTGGCCGGCTTCGATTCAGGCGGCTTCGCGACGGCGGCGGGCTGGGCGGCTGCAGCCGGGGCAGCCGGCTTGGTCTCGGCGGGCTTCGCGGCGGCAGGGGCGGTGGTCGCGGCCGGCTTCGCGTCGGCGGCCGGCTTCGTCTCGGCCGGCTTGGCGGCGGGTTGCTGCGGCGCGCAGGCAGCCAGGATGGCGACGTTTGCGACTGCCAGCAGCGAGCCGCGCAAGAACTGTCGTCGGTTCCAGGTCACAGGAGCCTCCTCGACATCGAGAGCGTGGACGGTTGAACGCATCGCACGACGCGTTGCGCGCCAGGTATGCGTGACGGTCAGGTGTTCGCGGGTTCGCCGCTCTTGATTCGGCGGTTCACGGTGTCCCCGAGGTACGCCCCCTGGCGCACCATCGTCTCCTGGAGCCACGCCACTGGCACGTTGCGCGGCTCGACGCCCTCGGCCACCGCCAGCGCGGCGGCGGTGCCGGCCGCCTGCCCCATCGCAAATGCCGGCGGCATCACCCGGATGGCCCCCAGCGCCTCGTGGCTGGCCGAGACGCAGCGCCCAGCGACCAGCAGCCGGTTCGCGTTCAGCGGCACCAGGCAACCGTACGGTATCTGGTAGACGTTCGCGCACTCGAACGCCTCTTTGTTCATGGAGCCGCCGCTGCCGGTCGGGCTGTGAATGTCGATGGGATAGCCGCAGAGTGCGATCACGTCGTCGAACTCGCGGCCGGACGCCAGATCGTCAGCGGTCAGCGTGTATTCGCCCTGGATACGCCGCGTCTCGCGGACGCCAATCATCGCGGCCGTGTCAAGCAGCGTGGCGTTCTCAAAGCCGGGGCAGTATTCGCGGAAGAACTTGACCAGGAACATCACCTGCCGGCGGCCTTCGATCTCGGCGGTCGTCAAATCCTTGACGTTGGTGCCGTCAAGCTGATGCAGGCGGGTGGTGTTGACGCGCCAGATACCGGCCTGGGGCGTGCGGTAGACGCCAATGGCCTCACGCGGAATCGGGAAGTCGCCGCGCTCGTGGGCCGCCTTCACAATCGAGGTGTACGGGCGGTACTCGTTCATCTCGTTGACGTAGGCGATAACCTTCTCGTCGTCCACGTTCGCGACGCGGAAGAACAGCGTCATCGGCTGGGTCAGGCCGTCCGACTCGCGGCCCTGGTGGAACGGCACGCCCGCCCGCGCCGCGATGTCGGCATCGGCGGAACAGTCCACGGTCACTTTCGCCCGGATCGCTTCAAGGCCGGACTTGCTGGCGACGATCACACCGGTGACGGCACCGTCCTCGACCAGCGTGTCAACCACGAACGTGTGTAGCCGCAGCTCAACGCCGACCTCAAGGCACATCTCGGCGGCCACCAGCTTGACGGCCTCCGGGTCAAACGGCGTGACGCGGTGGTGGCCGTAGGTGATGAAGCCGGCGTACTCGCTGCCGCCTTCGACGCTGCGCGGGTGGATGGCCCCACCGAGCGCCTCGGCCCGCTCCACTAGCTGCTCGAAGACGCCTTTGATAAGCTGAACCTTGCCATCCTGGCTGTACGAGGTCATGAACGGCCCGACCAACCCGGCCGTCGCGTTGCCGCCCAGGAAGCCAAAGCGCTCCACCAGGACGGTCTTTGCGCCGGTCCTGCCGCTGGCGACGGCGGCAGCGATGCCGGCCGGCCCGCCGCCAACCACCAGCACGTCAGTTTCGACGGCGATGGGTACGTCGCGGACATAGTGCAAGCGCTCTTGAGCGACCACGTTATTCGAGTCCCTTCTCTGATCCGGCAGCCCGATGAGACGTGGCCGCGCGCCATCTTGCGTGTCCAGAAGCGACCGGGCACCATTGCCAGGCTGCTACCGGCGGTCGGGGCCAGCGTTGGCCCGGCATTGTCGTGCAAAGTCCCCCGACGATACCACGGCCCTCCTGGTCTGGCAATGGCTGCGAGCGGAGTGGCCCCACTCACTGCCCTCTGACCTGGCAATGGACTTGAGCGATGCGACCCTCACCCCCGGCCCCTCACCCACCAGTGGGAGAGGGGGGCCGGGGGTGAGGGATCCGGCCTACATCTCATCAGTCGGGGGGCGGGGCGGGTTGAGGGCAGATCAGCGGTCGGGGCCGACGTACGCGCCGTGTTCGCGGAGGGTCTGGCGCAGCCACGGTACCGGGACATGTCGCGGCGGCACGCCCTCCTGAATCGCCAGGGCGGCGGCGGTGCCAGCGGCTTCGCCCATCGCGAACGACGGCGGCATCACCCTGATCCCACCGAGTGCCTCGTGGGTCGCGGAGACGCAGCGCCCAGCTACCAGCAACTGCTCGACCGCCATCGGCACGAGGCAGCGGTACGGGATCTGGTACGCGTTCGCCGTCTCGCCACGGTTCGAGATGCCGCCGCCTGCCCCCTTCGGATCATGAATGTCGATGGGGTAGGCGCAGTAGGCAATCGTGTCGGGGAAATCGCGGCCGTCGATCAGGTCGTCCAGCGTCAGGGTGTACTCGCCCTCGATGCGCCGGGTCTCGCGGACGCCGATCTGCGCGGCTGTGTCGATCATGATGCACTGCTCAAAGCCGGGCACGTACTTCCGCAGGAACGCGTAGATCTCCAGCACCTGCCGTCGCCCCTCGATCTCGGCGCGCGTCAAGTCCTCGACCTTGGTGCCGTCCACGCCCAGGACGCGGCTCACGTTGACCCGCCAGACGCCCGCTTGCGGACTCTCGTACATGCTCAGGCGCTCGCGCGGGATGGTGTAGTCGCCGTTTGCCTGGGCCGCCTTGATGCACGAACTGAACGCCATCCG
>JBBQBU010000592.1:0-3626 GCA_038318015.1 Chloroflexota bacterium
CCACTGGCGCGGGCCGGCCGTCGGCGGTTCCTGCTGGCCGCGCTGTCGGTACCCGTCGCGCTCGGCCTGTCGGCCTGCACCAGTGGGACATCGTCCCAGCCTGCGCCCCCGTCGCCGGTCGTCGGAGTTGCGTCGCCATCACCGTCCCCTGGTTCAGCCTCGGCCCCGGCACAATCAGCGTCTGACCTCGCGGTCGGGGTGATCCTGAGCCGGAGCGGCCGGTACTCGCGTGAGGGCGCGTTGATGCGGGCCGGCTACGAAACCTGGGCCGAGGCGGTCGAACAGGCGGGCGGCATCAAGGTCGGTGCGGGCCGCCGCGCGCTGCGCCTGACCTTCGCCGATGATGAGAGCGAGCCGCTCACTGGCGGGCGGCAGGCCGAGCGACTGGCTGCTGCGGACGGCGTGCGGCTCTGGCTCGGGCCGTTCTCACCGCAGATTACGACAGCCGTTGCCGCCGTGGCCGACCGCCTCGATGCCCTGTTGGTGGCCCCAGACGCCGGCGCGGCGGCCCTGTACCGGCGCGGACTGCGCCGAACTGTCTCGATCTTGCCCACGGACGACAAGCTGTTTCACGGCATCGCAGACCTGGCGGCCCTGGCCGAGCCACGCGCTGCGCCGGTCGGCATCCTGATTGCGGACGAGCCTACTACGGCGGCGGCCGTGGCCGGCTTCCGCGAGCGCGCCGCTGGCCTTGACCTCGGGCCGGTCTACGTGGAGTTGACCTCGCTCGGGTCGCGCGACGTGTCGTATCCGCTGGCACAGTTGGCCGAGCACCAACCGCGCCTGGTGATCCTGGCGACAGAGGCCGGCCAGACAGCCCGCTTTACGCCGACGGTGCGTGAACTGCTGCCGTTTGCGACCATGCGAGTGATTGTGCCGCTGCCGGAGCCGCCGACCCCGATGGGGCACCGCGAACTGCTCTATGACGGTGCCATCACCGTGGAATCCTGGTGGCCAACTATCGCGGCGACCGGGCCGGTGCTCGGCTCGGCCGGCGACTTCGCAGCGCGCTTCCGGCGGCTGCACGGCTACGACGCCGAGCCGCGATGTGCCGCTGCGGCGGCGGCCGGGCTGTCGCTCCAACTTGCCATCGAGCAGGCCGGTTCGACCGACCCGGCCACGGTGCGGGAGGCGTTCTCAACCCTTGACGTGACGACATTCTGGGGGCGGCTGGCCTGGGACGTGGCCGGGCGCAATCGCGTCGGGCTGGCCCCGGTGCTTCAGCAGCAGGGCGACGCACTGGTGGCTGTCTACCCGCGCGAGGTGGCGGCGGGTCGGCTGCGCTACCCGCTGGCCGGGTGGCCGCGCGGCTAGCATCTGGCGCTGGGGCGCATGGTTGACCACGGCAGCGGCGAGGACGAGCGCGTGGGGGTAGGCTTGACGTACTCGCGGCTACAGTTGCCCGGTCGCCCGTAGTTCCCGCTCGATGGCGAGGCCACGGCTGTATTTGCCCATGGTGGACGGCTCAAGGCGGTCGGGGTATCTGGCGACCAGCGCGCGTCCAATGGCGCGGGGCGCGTCCTCGCCGCCGTCTAGCTGCTCGATTTCGATCTCCCAATAGTCCACCAGTGCCTTGCCGAAGTCGAAGCGCGTGCGGTCAAGAGCAAGTTCGGCAAGCGGCTGATCGGCCGTGGGGGCGGTGTAGGCATAGCGAATCGTGCGTCGCGTCACGCGGTCCTGGGTCGGGTGGAGGCCGGCGGCCCGCAGCCAGTCGGTCGGCTCGTCGCCGGCCATGTCCAGACCCAGCGGGGCGCCCTCGCCAATCAGGACGGCGCGCACGTCGGGCCAGGTGTCGGCATTGGCGGGCATTTCAAGTTCGTAGCGGCTGAACAGCCCCGCTGATGAGGTACTGCCGCCCTTCACCGTGAAGACGAGGTGGTCGTCAATGCTGCGGAGGCGCAAGCTGAGCTTGCGTGCGCGCAGGCCGCCGTCTTCGATGTCCCAATAGACATCATGGAGCCGATGCTCGGCGGGCGGCCCGAGGCGCATGCCACCTAGTTCCGGCAGGGCCGCTATCTCGTTCAGGAAGGCTTCGGGGTCGTCGCCGGTCACGCTCAACTTGAACTCGATTTCCAGGTTGTCCTGAAGGCGCATGCAATACCTTTCGCCGTGCCGCCCACCGGTGGCGGGCGTGCAACGGGCCGCGCTCCCCCGCCTGTCCCCCGCGCACGACATTAGTCGACGGCGTGTCGCTGGATCTCCTGGCGGATCATGCTGACGGCTTCCTCTGCCTGCACTTTGAGCGTTGACCAGATCCGCGCGCAGTTCTCGCAGTCGTGTGCACGCTTGAGATACCGCTCGTAGCTCTCGATGTCTTCTAACTGATCATGCAGGACTGCGATCAGGCTGTAGTCCTGGTCTCGACTCGGCATCGGGTCTCCCTACTCAGCCGCGTTCGGGCGGCCCACCGCGACCGGTGCAAGCTGGGCCGTCGCTGGCGGCGGACCCTGGCGCTCGGCCAGCACTTCGACCTCCAGGCCATAGACGCGCCCGATCAGGTGGGACCGTTCACGCGTGGCGTGTACCTCGGCTTTCGCTTTGGTGCGGCTCTGCATGCGGATGATCAGTTTGCCAGCCTCGGGCAGGATCGCTTCCACCCACCGCACGGTCTGTTCATGGCTGGCGTCCATCCCATCCGCGAGGCGGGCCAGCGGGGCCAGCTTCTCGACCATCGGGCGATATGCCGACGGCACGGTCGCCAACCACGCTTCAAGCTCACGGAAGTGGTGGATCGTGTGGGCAGCAGCCAGCACGCTGATCACGTTCAGTTCGTCGACGCTGAAGCCAGGTAGCTGACTCTCGCGGATCATGGCCGCCGTCTTGACGTGCCGGTCGCGCTCGTCGCCGTGTTCCCCAACGTTGTGCAGCAGCACCCCGAACTCGAACAGTTCGGCGGCCAACGCGCCGAGGCCGTGCAACGGGCGCAACTGGTCGAACAGTTGTAGCGCCAGCGTCGCGGTTTGCATGGCGTGTGGCGGATCGTGGTAGTGCTGGTGCAGCATGCTCAGGACGGCGGCGTGACGCAAGTTCAGGTCGCCCACCTCAATGCCGATCAGCGACTCGATGCGCTCCACCATCCGCCCGAGCGTCTCGGGGCGCAGCAAGTCAAGCTGATGTGCCTCGGCCCAGTCCTCGTACCCTTCCAGCACCCGCTGCTGATACAGCTGGTAGCTGAACGGCACGTCGCGCGTCAGGCCCAGGTCCATGCCCGCTTCGTACAGGTCGATGGTCGCCAGATCGGGCCGCGAGCGAGAGACCGTCTCCTCGTCGTGGAACAGGAACACGAGATCGGGCCGTGGCGCGACGGCGCACAGCACTTCGAGCCAGTCAGGGTCAAGGTCGCGGGCCATGCCCTGCACGGTCTGATAGGCGTAGCGGTCGGCCAGCACAACCTTGCCGGCCTGCAGCGCCGGCAGAATCTCCCACTCCAGCCGTTCGGCCATGTCGCTGGCTGCCACCAGTACCAGCGTGCGCGGCGACAATTCGTTGAAGGGCGCGGCGTTACGGTAGATGCCGCCTGCGAGCGTTGCTCCCATTGGGCGGCTCACGACGACCTCCTGCCCGCGTGCCTGAAGGGCACCGCGCGCATGGGCGAGCGCCTCACGGCGGCCGGCACCCTCTGGCCC
>JBBQBU010000593.1:0-3548 GCA_038318015.1 Chloroflexota bacterium
TGCTCCACCTCCACGATCATCTCGCGGGCCAGCACCTGGGGTTCTTCCAACGCCTGCCGGACCGTGTTGACCGGCGCGCACGGCACCCGCCCACGCAACTCGTCGAGCCAGGCCTGCGTCGTGCGCGTCTTGATGATGCCAGTGACAACCGTAAGCAGCGCGTCACGGTTGGTGAGGCGGTCGGAGAAGCGCCGGAAGCGAGCGTCATCGGCCAGTTCGGGGCGGCCCATGACGGCGCACAGTTCCTGCCAGAATTTCTCCTTGAAGCAGATAATCGCGACGTAGCCGTCCGCCGTCTCGAACACCTGCGACGGATACAGCGACGGGTGGGCCGACGCGCGCATGCGCTCCGGCTCGTACTCTCGATTCAGCGTGTTGATGGCGAGGTAGTTCAGCATGGATACGGACGTATCGAGCAGGCTCACGTCAACGTCGCGGCCCTGGCCGGTCGCCCGCGCTGCGATCACCGCGCTCAGCAGCCCGATAGCTGAGACGTACGCCCCCGCAAAATCGACAATCGACAGGCCGCTTTTGGCGGGCGGTGTCCCCGGCTCCCCGGTCAGACTCATCATCCCGGAATACGCCTGCATCAGCAGGTCGTAGCCCGGTTCGGCGGCGCGAGGCCCGGTGTTGCCGAACGCGCTCAGTGAGCAGCAGACGATTTTCGGATTGGCAACGCTCAGGTGCTGGTAGGTGAGGCCGAGGCGGGCCGGCAGGTCGCCGCGAAGGTTGTAGTACACGGCATCTGCTTCCCTGACGAGGCGGTGCAAGACCGCGCGTGCGCCCTCGGCCCGCAAGTTGAGCGTGATGCTGCGCTTGTTCCGATTGAAGCTCTGGAAGTAGAGGCTGTCCTGCTCGCCGGTGAACGGTGGCACGTACCGCCCGACATCGCCCCCGGCCGTCGGGTCTTCCACCTTGATGACCTCTGCGCCGAGGTCGGCCAGTTGCATGGTGGCGAACGGCCCGGCCCCGAACTGGCAGAACGAGATGACGCGAAGGCCCGCGAGCGGTAACTGCATGCGGCCAGTGTAGTACGCCAGCACGTGAGGTTGCAGGGCGGTGCCTGACCACGGGTACCCGTCAGATGTCTGCCCGCCGCCAATGCGTGGCCGACCGCCAGGAGTACGCCCCGCTCGGCGAACTCGCCAGCAGTCTCACATCGGGACCGTGCCCTTGACACGCGCGCCGGGTGAGTCTTGGCCGGTCACCAGTCAGCCGATGAAGCGCCCGCTCTCCCGCTGGCGGGAGAGGGAACTTGGGAGCCGTGGGGATCAATGGGCGGCCTACCATCTGGCCCCTCCGTTTCGCGGGATCCCCACGGCCCCACGGTGGGATGGTGAGCGGATCTCGTTCCGGCGCGGCGGGCCAGTTGGAGCGGCAGCACCTTGCCGGCCGGGGTCGCCACTGGCGGTTGCCGGCTGATCGTCACGGAGCCGGCCAGCCGCAGCAACTCGGCGTGGTTGGCGTCCACTGTGCCGCCAGCCGCCAGCGAGCGTAGCAGTGTCTCGCGCACGCGCCCCTCGTCCAGCGCGCCGACCGCCGGATGAATCCGGAGGACGAGGCTGGTGTTACTGGCCGTCGCTTCCTCCTCGACAAGCTGGTAGTCCAGGCTGCTGCCGCCGAACGTGGCCGGCAACACTTCCTCAAGCACCTGCAGCACGTTGGACCGCACGAACGACACCCCTTCGGCCGAGAGCTTCTCGAAGCTGCGGACTTCGGAGACGTGCGTCGTCAGGCCGAGCGCGCCGAGCGAGCAGCCGCAGGGGCGTTGCTCAACGCGGGCATGGTCGCCCGGCTCGGTGTTGAAGCTGACCGTGGCAATGGTCGGCGTCAGAGTCGTCAGCAGCAGCGCCTGCACGGTCGCCACGTCGCCCGCTGCCTCGACGATCAACGGCCGCTCGCGCTCGATGATGGCGTAGCGGTCCGTGAAGACGTGAAGGTCGTCGGCCTGTGACGACGCCGCGCACGACGACGCGATGCCAGACATCTCGATCGACGTGTAGTGCACCACGCGCCGGGCACCAGCGGCGGCGATGTGGTCGTGGCGAGCACGGGTGAGGGGTTCGCTTTGCAGGCAGAACGTCAGGCCATCCAGGCGCACGCCGGCCTCCTGCGCGGCCACCGACAGCCGCACCGCCGAGCTGGGAACGGCGTCGATGACGAACGGCCCGTGCTCGCGCAGCCGCCGGGTGACCCAGCGCACCAGGGCCGACACCTGCTCGGTTGCCAGGAAACGCGGGCGTGGGATCGGGGCGCCTGACGCCTGTCCCATCAGTTCCAGGTAGCGAGCGCCAATCCTGCCCTTGACCGGAAACGCCTGTAGCGGGTGGACCCATAACAGTGCGTCGCTGCCAGTTTTCAGGCTCATCAGCATGGTCGTCATCGGGTTAGTCAGCCAGAAGGCGTGGGGCTGCCCGTGCAACCCGAACGCCGCGAGTGAGACGGTGCGGCTTGATGCCAACTCCTCGACGTACGGCAGCGAGCGCGGCACCAGGACCGGGACGCCCCTGCTGCCGCCGGTGTACGTCGCGTAGTGCGGCCTGACCAGCGGAGAGTCGAAGTCGCGCGGCGAGAACCTGAACCGTGCGCTGCCGCGAATGGCCTCGCGCCGCCCCTTCAGTTCGTCAAAGGAGACGTAGACGCCGCGCGCCGCCAGGATCGTCAGCGCGCCCTCGATGCCCTCGTGCTGCACCAGCGCGCGCAGGTCGCCCAGTTCGCAGCCGGCGTGGCGCAGCAGCCGTCGATATGGACTGCGCGCATGGCCGTAGATCGCCCGCTCAACCGACGCCAGGAACAGGGTATCGCGGGTTTCCAGACGCTGCCGGATGCGGACCGCTGCTTCAGCCTCGCTCAACGGAGTCCGCAGGAAGCCCGGCAGATCACGCGTGAGACGGGCGATCTGCCAGGCCTCCGTGGTTGTGTTCCTGGCCGTAGCGGCGACTGCGCCGAGCCGCGTGGTCAACGGGCCTGCGGTCATCTGCGAAACTGCTCCCGAGGTTCCCATTCCCCTTCGGTGCACCAGGATCGATGAAAACCCGGTGCTTCTCCCCCTCTCCCGCTTGCGGGAGAGGGGGCTGGGGGTGAGGGGTGCATCCAGCCCCGCGCGTCATGTCTGGGGCAGCATACCCGACGCGCGCGGACGCTAGAGGCGCACTGCGCGGCCGGTTTGCGCGGACTCGATGGCAGCCAGCGCCATCCGCAGCGATTCGCGGCCGTCGATGCCGGTCACGGCGGGCTGGGTGCCCGCGCTCGCGCATTCCACGAAGTGCGCCAGTTCTGCCGTGTAGGCCTCCCCAAACATCGGCTTGAACCAGGCGCTGTGCGGCCGGCTGACGCCCGCTGCTGTGTAGAGCGTGGCGTTGTCGTCGCGGCCGTCGCCCACGGCCATCATGCCGCTGCTGCCGAAGACCTCCGCCCGCACGTCGTAGCCGAACGCGCCGTTGAAGCTCACGTCGGCCGTCCCGAGCGCGCCGTTGGCGAAGCGGACCGTGCAGACGGCCGTATCCACGAAGCCGGTCGCCACGTCGTCGCCCCAGGCAATCGACGCC
>JBBQBU010000594.1:0-3541 GCA_038318015.1 Chloroflexota bacterium
GTGCCCGCCGACCTGAAGCAGTTTGACGTGATCCGTGGCGACGGCCTCCGCCAGAAGCACGGCACCGCGACGACCGTCCTCGCGGGCTATTTCGCGGCCAGCGAGCGTCTCGGCTTCGAGATTGTGCCGCTGATCTTCGCGGTGGCCGGACCGATTGGCACGATCACGAAGGACTGCTTCGACACGCTCGTCGGGGAGATGCTGGCGCAGTTGCAAGAGCATGGCCCGTGGGACGGCGTCCTGCTGGCGCAGCACGGCGCGGCCGTCTCCGAAGAGTTCCCAGACGCCGACGGCGAGATTGCGCGGCGCGTCCGTGAACTGGTTGGGCCAGACGTGCCCATCGGCGTGACGCCGGACATGCACGCCAACATCAGCCGATTGCTGGTGGACAGTTGCACCGCAACCGTCGTCTACACCACCAATCCGCACCTTGATGCGAAGGAACGCGCCGACCAGTGCGCCGAGTTGATCGTGCGGACGATCAAGGGCGAGATTCGGCCGGTCCAGGCACTTGAGATGCCGCCGCTGGTCGTCAACATCGTCAAGCAGTTCACTGGTGAAGAGCCGATGAAGAGCATCGTCGCCGGCATCGGCGAGGTGATGAAGCGGCCTGGCATGCTCTCCGCCAGCGTGGCCGAGGGCTACCCGTACGCTGATGTCTACGAGATGGGCATGGCCTTCATCGCGATCCACGACGGCGACGCCGCTGCCGCCCGCGAGGCCGCGCGCTTCCTGGCCGACCGTGCGTGGTCGTACCGGGTAGAACTGCAGGGTGACGTGCTGTCGGTGACGGAGGCGCTCCAATACGCGCACGCGGCCCCCGAAGGGCCGGTTGTCCTGATGGACGTGGGGGACAACATCGGCGGTGGCTCATCGGCCGACTCCACGCACATCCTGGCCGAGGCTCAACGCCTGGGCCTCCCCAGCCTGCTGCTCACGCTGTTCGACCCCGAAGCGGTCCAGAACTGCATCGTCGCGGGCATCGGTGCGACCATCACGCTCGACGTGGGCGGCAAGACGGACGACATGCACGGGAAGCCCGTCACCGTGACCGGGCGGGTGCGGACGCTGTTCGAAGGGCCATACGAAGACCCGCTGCCGACACATGGTGGCTGGCGCTTCTTCGATCAGGGGTTGACGGCGGTCCTGGAGACGACCGACCGGCACACCATCGTCCTGACCAGTCGGCGCGTCGGCAACACCAGCCTGGAGCAACACTACAGTGTTGGCGTCAACCCCGCGCGCTACCAGATCGTCATCGCGAAGGGCGTCGTGTCGCCGCGCCCGGCCTACTCGCGCGTTGCGAAGGAGATCGTCCTGGTCAACACACCGGGTGTCACCACCAGCGACCTGTCGTTCTTCACGTTCCACCGCCGCCGCGTGCCGCTCTATCCCTTCGAGCCTGACACGACTTACTGACGATTCTACGTGAACAGGTTGGCGACTGACGTCGTGGCGGTCGCCTTGCTGTCGTGCGCTTCCGCGATGTCCGCCGACGTGGCGACCGGACTATAAGCGCCGCGCTTGCACCAGACGTTCAATGAGGCCTGTCGTCCTGATGTCCCTTGCACATGGGAGCATCGCCGACGATGAAGACCCGGTGCTCCGATTCTTCTCCCCCTCTCCTGCGTGCAGGAGAGGGGGTCGGGAGGACGTGGGGTGAAGGGGGCCCGTTGTGGGATGGTCAAGGTTGGAAGCTGCGCTGCCGACGGCATGGGTGAGATCATTCGATTGCACTCGCAAGCTCGCTCGCACAAATATCGTCACGCTGCGCGCAAGGCCATCACTCGGGATGACAAGCGTGGCTCGCGCGCTCAATCACAATAGATGCCAGAAACTGAACTCGCGAAGGCTGGTATGGGTAAGGGTTCGGGTCAGGGGCGGGGCGTAGGAGGTGAGCATGTCCCAACAGATCAGGCTGCTCGACACCGTGGCGATGCCCAACGACCAGCCTGACGCCGGCCTGCGGCGTGGGCAGGTCGAGACCGTAGTTGAGTCGCTTGCACCTGACGCTTTTGCGGTCGAGTTCAGCGACGACCAGGGCCGCACCTACACCCTGGAGTCGGTGAACGCTGCTGGCTTGCTGCCGCTGGTCTACGAGCCAATCCCACTGTAAGCACCCGAACAGGCGCGCAACCCGGCTGTGATGCCCGCGTTACGTAAGGGATCACGCGGCAGGGGGCGGCGTCATGGTCAGTCATCGCATAACGACCTTGGCGCTGCTTGTGCTGACGGTCTGTCTCAGTACGAGCGGCCCCGTGCAGGCGGCGACGGTCCGGGCAGCCGAGGCACAGGCGCCGGAACTTGAGGCCTCACAGCAGTTTCGGAGTGCCCAGCGTACCCAACTCGCGACGCGCGAGAATCTGCGGCTGCTCAGTAACGGCTCGCGCTGTGCCGACTCGCGCCACGTCGCGTATCGGCGCAGCGACCGCGAGCCGGAGATTGTGGATCAGTGGTACGTCGTGTCTCAACTCTGGGCCGACGCCGCGCTGCTAGCTGCCAACCCCGATCAGCTTCGGGCGCAGGCCGGCCTACGTCTGCCCCGCACGGCTGAGTTTGACGAGCGCGACGCCCGCTGCCATCTGGACAAGGGCTTCGTCTTCCTGGATCGGCTTTGGGATGACGAGGAGGGCGGCTACTATCCGCGCTCCGACGCCAGCGGCAGCAAAATCTCCCGCCAGAGCCAGTACGCCGACGACAATGCCCTGGCCGGCTTGGCGCTGTTGGCCGCCGCCAACGCCGTGCCACCCGGCCAGCAGCGCGATTACTACGTGAACGCCGCCGTGCAGGAAGCCGAGTACCTCGTTGAGAGCGGCCTGTGGGACGATACGTTCGGTGGCGGCTTCTGGTGGAGCACCGGGCGGGGCGACACCGACGAGGGCAAGCCCGCGCAATCGAACGCGCTGGCGGCACTGTTTTTCGGGCGGCTGTTCCTGGTGACAGGAGACCACACGCAACGCATCAATGCGCTCTCGACGCTGGCGTGGCTCGACAGCGCGCTGTTTGACGAGTCGCGCAACTTGTACCGCTGGAGCGTCCGCTACCAACGCCCCACCGAGCGGAGCGGCGGCCTGGTCCGCAGCGAACGGTACTTCAACTACGACCAAGCTATCGCCATCGAGGCACACTTGCTGGTGGCGAATATCGACGGCGACGGTGGGCGGGTCGCACGCGCGCGGGGCATTGGTGAAGCGCTGCACATAGCGTTCTGGAACGGTGCGAAGGGCGGCTACAACCTCGAAAGTGGTGTCGATCAGGTGTACACGTCGTATGCGGCCTGGGCCAGCTTTGGGCACCTCGCGCTGTACAGCGTCGATGGCGATGCTCGCTGGCTTGGGATGGCGCGGGCCAACGCCGGCGCCTTGAGCACCAACCTCGCAGAGGCAGACGGCGGCTACGCCCTGCGGCAGTTCCGATGCGTCGACGGCCGCGCACCGGGCTGTGGCGGGCGTGTTGGCTGGGCGGTGGACCGCACCCGCGACACGGCGGCGCAGGCCTGGGCGCAGCATCTCCAGACGGCGCTGGCCCGTCAAATCACGGA
>JBBQBU010000595.1:0-3538 GCA_038318015.1 Chloroflexota bacterium
GGTGCCGGCGCTGCGACTGGTGAGTTGACCGGCTACTTTGCAGGGCGCAGCGGCCGTCTGGCCCTCGGACACCAGGACCATCACTGGTTCCGGCGCATCCATCGGCTCATCGACGGGCACGGCTTCTTGACGCTCTTGCTGCTGTCGGCCATCCCCAACCCACTGTTCGACATCGCGGGGATCACGGCCGGCTCGCTCGGGTTCTCGCCGGTCCGGTACTGGCTGGCCGTGGCCCTGGGGAAAAGCCTCGTCTACACGCTGCTGGCGCTAAGCGGGCAGGCGCTGTTGCCGTTTCTCGGCTGACGGGGCTGACTGCCGCGGGCAACTTGGCCGGCAGCGACCGGAGAGCAGGCCGACGCAGTGGGGTTCGGCCGACCTGCTCCGTCGATGTGAGCCGAGGCTCAGGGGCTACGCGGTGGCCGCGTCGGCCTGGTGTACGGCTGCTCGGTGCACGGCCGCCGCCAACTGTGTCCCGTCGAATGGGGTCGAAACCAGACCGAACGGCACAATCGGTGCAGCCTTCATCATGTTCGACAGTTCGCCCAGGAGGACGACCGGCACGTTGCTGTCGTGCGGCTGTTCGGCCAGAGACGTGCAGAACCGGTGGCCTTCAACATTTGGCACGCGCATATCGACCACGAGAACCTGAGGCTGCCAGTCGTCCAGCATGTCCAAGGCCAACTGGCTCGTCTGCGCGGTACGCGTGGAGTAACCAGCAGTCGTGAGCATGGCGCTGATGTGGTCGTTGGTGTCTATCGGACGCTCGACGACAAGGACGCGGGGGGATTCGCTCGACATGGGCCTGCCTATCCATTCACTGAAGATCGGTGAAGTGTCAGTTCGCCCCATTGCGATGGGTAGAAGTATCCCTCCTGGACATGCCTTCGGGAAAGGTCAACTGACCCGCCAGAACAGGACATTCGTCACGTGGTCACACCGGAAAGTAGACGGTGCGCCCGCCGGCCCCGCCCAGGCAATTGCTCGGTAGGGCTGTTCTACACCAGCGTTTAAACCCATTAACAAACGCTTACGCAGCGTTGACCTCGTCTCGTCTCCTGTTGACGGCCAGTTAAGAGACGGCGCGTAGACTCCCGAGCCAGGAGGCAACCCCCGGCATGTCAGGTTCCGCCAACTGCATCGACGTGCGCGATCTGCGCGTCGTCTTCTCTAACGGCCACGAGGCCCTCAAATCGGTCAGTCTCCCGGTTCCAGCCGGACAATTTGCTTGCATCATCGGCCGGAGCGGTGCCGGCAAATCGACGTTGTTGCGCTGCCTCAACGGGCTGCTGCGGCCGACCGGCGGCACCATTGTTGTAGACGGCACCACCGTCACCGGGGCATCTGTGGCGACGCGGCGGCGGCTCCAGACCCGCATCGGCTTCATCTTCCAGGAGTTCAACCTGGTCGAGCGGCTCTCGGTCCTCAAGAACGTCCTGACCGGACGGCTCGGGCACCGCGACGCCATCAGCTCGTCGCTGCACTGGTTCTCGCGCGCCGACCGTGAGATTGCCTTGCGCTCGCTGGAGCGCGTCAATCTGGCGCACAAGGCGCACCAGCGGGCCGACTCGCTGTCCGGCGGTGAGAAGCAGCGCGCGGCCATCGCGCGGGCGTTGACGCAGGAGCCGGTCGCCATGCTGGCCGACGAGCCGGTCGCCTCGCTCGACCCGGAGCTTGCGTGGTCGGTGATGAGCGACCTGAAGCGGACGGCTACCGAGGCCGGCATCGTCACGCTCGTGAACATCCACGACGTGAACCTGGCGCGGGTCTTCGCAGACCGGATCGTCGGGGTCGCCGGCGGCACCATCGTCTTCGACGGGCCGCCGGCCGCGCTTGATGAGGCCGCCCTCAACCGCGTGTATCAGGGCAGCGCGGCGGCGTTCGCAGTCGGGGACCACGCTTCCTACGCTAACCGCGCAAGTCACGAGTCGTCCCCGACACCGGCGAGTGCGCCGGTGCCGGCCGGCCGCGCCGCCGAGCTTGTGGAGCCGCGCCCATGACCGCGACCGTCAACCCGCCGACTGGCGCGGCACTTTCGCCGAGTGAACGCGCGGCACTGCTCAAGCCGATCACGTTCCCGAAGCCGCTGACGATCCTGCTGTTGCTGATCTTCCTGGCGCTCACCGTCTGGTCGCTGATCGGGGTGGAGATCAGCCCGCAGAAGCTCCAGCGGTTCTTTCCGAACATCATCCGGTTCGTCGGGAGCCTCTGGCCGCCGGACAACAGCTACTGGCTGCGGATGATCGATCCGATCCTCGCCACCGTCCAGATGGCGTTCCTCGGGACTATTCTCTCGGTCATCCTCTCGTTGCCGTTCGCGCTGCTGGCGGCGCGCAACACCTCCCCGCACCCGGTCGTCTACCAGACCTCGCGCATGATCCTGAACGCGATCCGGGCGATCCCGTCGCTGGTCTGGGCCATCATCTTCGTCGCGGCGATGGGGTTCGGGCCGTTCGCTGGCGTGATCGCGCTGGGCATCGGGCAGGTCGGTGTGCTGGGCAAGCTGTACTCCGAGGCCATCGAAGCGATCAACCCGCGTCAGGTTGAGGCCGTCAGCGCGACTGGTGCGGGCGTCCTCCAGGTGTTCGCCTTCGGCGTGCTGCCCCAGGCCATGCCGCTGATGATCTCGTACACGCTGCTCGACTTCGAGTCGAACATTCGGTCAGCCACCGTCCTGGGCATCGTTGGGGCGGGCGGCATCGGCTTCGAGTTGCAGGCGTCGTTCAGCCAGTTCCAGTTCAAGCAGGTTATGACGATCCTGATTGAGATCGTCCTGCTTGTGACGGTCATCGACCAATTGAGCGCGTTCGTGCGCCGCCGCCTGATCTAGCCAGGGCGCAGCGCCTGACGGCATACAACCGCGCACATCGGGCGTATCACACCATCGGGCCGAGGCGGCCCACCACACGGGAGGACACACTCATGTCATCGAACCCTACGGCGCCACGCCAGATCACACGACGCCAGGTGCTGCGGGCCGGGGCCGGCCTGATCGGCCTGGGACTGGCCGCCGCCTGCGCCGCGCCGCTCGCGGTCGCCCATGCCGCCGAGCTTCGCCCTAGCGCCCCCACCTTCAACGGCCCGGCCTTCCAGGGCGACACCAACGCGATGGGCTGGCCGACCGCGATCCCGACGCTGGCGATGGGCCTGATCCCGCTCGAAGACACGGTGCAGCAGAAGGCGAGTTGGCAGCCGTTCATCGACTATCTGTCGCAGCGCACCGGCGTGCCGGTCGAGTTCTCGGTCACCACAAGCTACGCGGCCCTCGTCGAGGCGCAACGCGGCCTGAACGTGACGATCGGCTACTACGGTCCGCTCAGCTTCCTGCTGGCAGAGCAGCAGTTCGGGGCGGTGCCGCTGGTCATCGACTCGCGCGACGGCGTGAATCCCGGCTCGTACAACTCGCTGCTGCTGGCCGGCAAGGACTCGCCGGTCAAGTCGGTACAGGAGATTCGCGGGCAGGACTTCGTGCTCGTGGACCCGGCCTCGACCTCGGGCAACCTGTTCCCACGCGTGATGCTGCTGGAAGAGGGCATCGATC
>JBBQBU010000596.1:0-3520 GCA_038318015.1 Chloroflexota bacterium
ACCTCACGCCCTCAGTTGCGGATGCTGCCGGTGCCGCCGCCGAATCTGCCGTCGATGCCCGCCGCCTCCTGTTCGGCCGGGACGATACACCCGGCATCGTGTCGGTCAGCGCGGGGCGCGACGGCCGGGCGCGCATCTGGCGCCGGCTACCTAATCCGGACGGCGGCACGAGCCATGTCGTGCTGGAGGAGGCACGGTTCCCGTCTTGGCTGTTTCTGGCCGACGCGTCGGTGCTGTCGGCGCTGAAGCCGGAGCGGCTGGATGCCCGCGAACTGGCGGGAGGCATCCCCGAGGTGCCGTCCGGGCTGGCCGTCGTCGATCTCCAGGGTGGGGGCATCTACCGCCACCTCGTCCTGAGCACGCGCATGGCCGAGGTCGAAGCGACAGTGCTGGCGGCGTACCGCAAGCGTAGCGGCGGCGCGGCCACGCGCGGGCTAGCCGACCTACGCGGCGTGGCCTACTCGCGCCCGGCGACAGAGCAGTACCTGACCATCACCGGGCGCACCTACTTCAAGGGGCTGGCCTTCGACGGCGTGCGCCGGCTCCAATTCGACCTGGAGACGACCGGGCTGGACCCTGACAACGACAAAATCTTCATGGTCAGCATCTCGGAATCGGAGGGGCTGCGGCTCATCATCGACGTGGCCGACTACGACGAGCGCGGGCTGATTGAGCGGCTGGTCGAGGTCATCCGCCAGCGCGACCCCGACATCATCGAGAACCACAACATCTTCGGGTTCGACCTGAATTTCCTGGCGAAGCGCGCCCGTGCCCTCGGCGTCGATCTCGCGTTGGGGCGCGACGGCACGGCACCCAGCAATTACCAGGACGTGCTGAAGGTCGGCGAGCGGACCGACAACTTCAATCGGTGGGTCATCGCCGGCCGCGAGGTCGTGGACACCCTCCACGCGGTCCGCCGCTACGGCGCAATCGTGCGGGACATGCGGCACCAGGGGCTGAAGGAAGCCGCGCGCTACTTCGGTGTCGCAAGCGACAGCCGCGAGTACGTGCCGGGGCCGGAGATCTGGTCTACGTTTCAGCGCGACCAGGAACGTGTGCGCCGCTACGCCCTCGACGACGTGCTGGAAGTCGATGCGCTCTCGCGGCTGCTCCACGGCACGCCGTTCTCGCTGGCGCAGATGGTTCCGAAGCCGTATGAGCGCATCGCCACGTCCGGGACCGGGCAGGGGCTGATTGAGCCGTTGCTGGTCCGCGCCTACCTGATGCACGGGCGATCACTGCCGGGCGGCACCTCGCGCGGCGGCTCGTACGCGGGCGGGCGCACGGAACTGTTCACCAGCGGCGTGGTGCGCCATGTGGTCAAGGCCGACGTGGCGTCGCTCTACCCGAGCCTGATGCTCACCTACAAGATCGGCCCGCGCACGGACACGCTAGGAGCATTCCCGGCGCTGCTGCGCGAGTTGACGACGCTGCGCCTCCAGCATAAGGCTGAGGCGCGCCGCCACCCGGCTGGCAGCCAGGAGGCCCACACCCATGAGGCCGCGTCTGGCGCGATGAAGCAGCTTATCAACTCGTTCTACGGCAGCCTGGGCACGAGCTTCGCGCTGTTCGGCGACCTTAACGCGGCCGGCGAGGTCACGCGGCGCGGGCGCGAGGTCCTCGGCCAGATGTTGATGGAGCTGGACGAGCGCGGTGCCTTGCTGGTGGAGGCCGACACGGACGGGGTGCTGTTCAGTGTGCCGGACGCCTGGTCCGAGGCCGACGAGCGCCGCCTGATCGAACTGGTCAGCGACACGCTGCCGGCCGGCATCTGCGTGGAGCACGACGGCCGCTACGCCGCGATGTACAGTTACGCGGAAAAGAACTACGTGTTGCAAGGGTACGACGGCAAGGTGCGGCTGGTCGGCAGTTCGTTCCGCTCCAGCCGCAGCGAACGGTACGGCGAGCAGTTCTTACGGACAGCCGCGCCGCTGCTGCTGGAAAACCGCTTCGAGGAGCTGCGGGCGCTGTTTCTGGCGACGGTGGACGGGTTGCGTGCCCATTCGATCCCGATCGAGGACTTGTGCCTGTCGGTGATCCTCTCGAAGAGTCCGGAGACGTACGCCAAGAGTGGTCGGCGTGAAGAGCAGTACGAGGTGCTCATCGGGGCGGGCCGCAAGCACTGGCGCGGCGGCGACCGCGTGACCTACTACCAGGCTCGCGGCGGGCGCAAGAAGCTGATGGCCGACCACGCCGGCGACGATGACGCCGAGTACTACATTCGGCGGCTGAGAGAGGTCTACTGCCAGAAGCTGTCGAAGGCCCTGACGCGCGAAGACTTCGAGGCGCTCTTTGGCGAGAACCTGAGCCTCTGGGAAACGGACCTGGCGTCGATCCGCCCGATCAGCAACCATGAGCGCGCCCCGACGCTCTTCTGAGCCCGATGCGCCGTGCGTGCCGCTTTTCAGGCTGGGACAGGGCCTTGTGGACGCGCGGCGTACTCCAGGGCGGCGGTGATATCGCCATCCTCGACATACGGATAGTCTTCTAGGATTTCTGCCCGACTTGCTCCGCTCGCAAGCAGATCTAGCACATCGCTGACGCGCACTCGGAGGCCGCGCAATGACGGTCTGCCACCGTTCTGCTCTGGATCAATCGTAATCCGATGGAGCTCGCTCATAGTTCATGCTCCTAGCAACGAATCGTTCACGCGGCCCGTCGTACCGTACCGCAGAATCCGTCACGATGGTCACACGCGGCGCGATGGTCGGGCGGCTGGTTCGAGGTTTGCAAGCACCTCTGTCAACTGGTCAATCGTCCAGTCGCGAAGCACTGCCGGGTCGCGGTCAGATGTGGCCAATGAGGAGTGGATGCGCACGAGCCTCTGATACGTCTCGGCGAGCCGCGCCTCCGCAGACGGCTGCGACTCAGGTTGTCGCTTGCTCATTGTCAAACTCTGTTCCAGTCGGTGGCAGGGCGGGCGGTGCCCAGGTGGGATTGGGCTGCCACGACTCCCAGCCGGTCGGCAGCAGCGTGCCCAGACTGTCGATGACGCGCTGACCTTCCGCGCGGATTTCTGAAGCCTCACGAGACGAGAAGATGCCGGCGTATTCGGCCTCGACCAGTTCGTCCCAGTCCTTCCAGGCCCAGGTGCCATCCGGCTCGATCCAGATGTCGAGCATCTGATCGAACGTATCAGATCCATGCCGCGTTACCCGGAATGGCTCTTGGAGATTCACGTACCACCCCAGGAACGCGCCGGTTGCCTGGTCCCAGTGCAGATCGAGCACGTGCGCCGCCCCGACCGGAGCCAGCTTCAGGATTCGTCGGCTGTGCCAGACGAAGTCGCCGATCTCCTCGCGGTCTTGTAAGAGCTGTAGTTTGGACAATCTCGAAGGCGAAGCCTCGCATTAAGCCGCGCGTTTCGGTCGTCTTCGGACGACCGGATGGCGAGAGCGGGGACCTGGAGCATGGTCCGGAGGTCGGCCTGGCGATTTTCCGCGTGGTTTGGGCGGGCGAGCCGGGGTGCCCAACTGGGGGAAAAGTCCGGCGAAGGCACGGCGGACACGTCCGGGCGTCA
>JBBQBU010000597.1:0-3499 GCA_038318015.1 Chloroflexota bacterium
TGGATCACGTCGGCTACCGGCGGGGCCGCCACCCGCCTGACCGCCGGTGTCGCGGAGGCCAGCCACCCCCGGCTGTCGACGGACGGTACCCAGGTGGCGTTTGTTGGGCGCGAGGAAGGCCCGGCCGAGGTCTACGTCGTGCCCATCGCCGGCGGCACGGCCCGCCGCCTGACCTTCCAGGCTGCCCAACGGGTCAGCATCTCAGGCTGGAGTGCCGACGGCCGCGCCGTCCTCTACGGCAGTTCGGCCGAACACCCGTTGCGGGGCGAGAATCGGTTGTGGGAGGTCGACGCCGAGGGCGGCCTGCCACGCCGGCTGCCGTTCGGCCCCGCCAGCGTCCTGTCGCGCGGCCCGAACGGCGGCATCGTGCTGGGGCGGCACACGGCGGACCCGGCGCGCTGGAAGCGGTATCGCGGCGGCACCGTGGGCGACCTCTGGGTGGACCCGACCGGTGACGGCGAGTTCCGGCGGCTCGTGAAGCTGGACGGCAACTTCGCCAGCCCCTGCTGGGTCAGCGACCGCATCTTCTTCCTGGCCGACCATGAGGGCGTCGGCAACGTCTACTCGTGCCGCCCGGACGGCAGCGACGTGTCGCGCCACAGCGACCACGACGCACTGTACGCCCGCCACCTGTCCACGGACGGCACTCGGCTGGTCTACCACGCGGGCGGCGACCTGTACCTGTTAGACCCGGCCGACCACGACCCCCGCAAGCTCGACATCACCCTGGTCAGTTCGCGGACGCAGCGCAATCGGCGATTCGTGTCGGCGGCCAAGTTCCTGCACGACACCACGCTCAGCCCTGACGGCACCGGACTGGCGCTGACGGCGCGCGGGAAGGCGTTCACGTTCAACAACTGGGACGGTCCGGTCCGGCAGCACGGCGAGCCTGACGGCGTGCGCTACCGGCTGCTGACGTGGCTGAACGACGGCAAGCGGCTCGTGGCAGCCGCCAGCGACGAGAGCGAGCGCGAGGCGTTGGTGGTGCTGACGGCGGACGGCTCGGTGCCGCCGCGCCGCCTTGACGCCATCGACACCGGCCGGGTCGTGGCGCTGGAAGTCTCCCCCACCAGTGAGCAGATCGCCATTGCGAACCACCGCAACCAGTTGCTGCTGATCGACCTTGCCGACGCCGAGCCGCAGGCCGTCGAACTGGACGCCAGCACGTTCGGCCGGCTGGATGCCGCCGCGTGGTCGCCAGACGGCCGCTGGCTGGCCTACCACGCCCCCATCACCGCCCAACTGGTCGCCATCAAGCTGTGCCGCCTGGACGACCGCTCGGTCACGCAGATCACCCGCCCGGTTCTCCGCGACCTGATGCCGGCCTGGGATCCGGAGGGCAAGTACCTCTACTTCATCGGCCAGCGCGACTACAACCCGGTCTACGACCAGTTGCAGTTCGACCTGAACTTCCCGATGGGCAGCCGGCCGTTCGCCATAGCCTTGCGAAAGGATGTGCCGTCGCCGTTCGTGCCCGCCCCGAAGGCCCCGGAAAGTGACGAGGCACAGGCCCAAGAGAAAGCCGACGCCGAGCGCCGGCCGCCTTCTGTCAAACCCATCGACATCGACCTTGACGGTATCGAGCGCCGGGCCATCGCGTTCCCGGTGCCCGAAGGCAAGTACGAGCGCATCCAGGGCATCAAGGGGAAGGCCCTCTACTCGTCGTCGCCCGTTGAGGGCACCCGCACGCCGTCCTGGTACGACACCTCGTCACCGGCGAAGGGTGCGCTTGACGCCTACGACTTCGACTTGCAGAAGCAGGATCGGCTGATCGAGGGCATCACCGACTTCATGGTTGGGCGCGACGCCAAGACGCTGCTGTACCGCGCCAACGACCGGCTGCGGGTGCTCAAGGCTGGCGAGAAGCCGGCCGCCGACGCTGGCGATGCGCCGTCGCGCACCAGCGGCTGGATCAACCTGGAGCGCGTCCGGGTGTCGGTGCGGCCGGGCGCGGAGTGGCGGCAGATGTTCCGCGAGGCATGGCGGCTCCAGCGCGATCACTTCTGGGTGGCCGACATGGCCGGATTGGACTGGAACGCCGTCTACCAGCGGTACCTGCCCCTGGTGGACCGCGTGACGACCCGCTCGGAGCTGTCTGATCTGCTCTGGGAAGTACAGGGCGAATTGGGCACGTCGCACGCCTACGAGATTGGCGGCGAGTACCGCCCGGGGCCGACCTATTCGCAGGGGCACCTCGGAGTAGACTGGGCCTACGACGCCACGACGGATCGCTTCAGCATCGCGCGGATCGTCGAGGGCGACCCGTGGGACGTAGGCGCGACCTCGCCGCTGAATCGGCCGGGGCTGGATGTCCAGGTTGGGGACGCCGTTGTGGCGATCAACGGCCAGCCGGTGGGCAACGGCGTGGCACCGGGCGAACTGCTGGTGCACCAGGCCGACCAGGAAGTGCTATTGACGGTCCAGCGGGGCGACGATGAGCCACGCACGCTGACGGTCAAGGCACTGGGCAGCGAGCAGGCGGCCCGCTACCGCGACTGGGTGGAAGGCAACCGCCGGGCAGTTCACGCCGCGACGGATGGCAAGGTTGGCTATGTCCACATCCCCGACATGGGGCCAGAGGGCTTCGCCGAGTTCCACCGGGGCTATCTGGTGGAGTTCGACCGCGAAGGGCTGCTGGTGGACGTGCGCTACAACGGCGGCGGGCACGTCTCGCAACTGGTGCTGGAGAAGTTGGCCCGCAAGCGCCTGGGCTACGACTTCCCGCGCTGGGCCGCCCCCGAGTCGTACCCGAACCATGCACCGCGCGGGCCGCTGGTGGCCCTCACCAACGAACTGGCCGGCTCGGACGGCGACATCTTCAGTCACACGTTCAAGGCGTTGAAGCTCGGGCCGCTGGTCGGCAAGCGTACCTGGGGTGGCGTCATCGGCATCTGGCCGCGCCACACCCTGGCCGACGGCACCCTGACCACGCAGCCGGAGTACTCGTTCTTCTTCGACGACGTGGGCTGGAACGTCGAGAACTACGGGACCGATCCGGACATCGACGTGGACAACCGACCGCAAGACTACGTGCAGGGCGTTGACGTGCAACTCAACCGCGCCATTGAGGTCTGCCTGCAGCAGTTCAAGACCAAGCCACCGCACACGCCCCAGCGCACCGACGTGCGTCGGCTGACCACGCCGCCGCTCGCGCCGCGCCCCCGCCGCTGAGCTACAAAGTTGCACGAGAACAGCCGCCCCGAAATGCTCCGGGGCGGCCGTTGGCGCCCAAACTTTCTGACACAGACGCACAATCAAGGTTCACGCCCTAGACTGTAGGCGTATCAGAATCGAAGAACTGATTAATATCCTGCATGAGCTTCGTCGCGCTCGCCGAGTACTCTGGACGCAGCTTCCAATCTGTAGTTTGG
Organism: Chloroflexota bacterium; assembly: GCA_038318015.1. GTDB lineage: Bacteria > Chloroflexota > UBA6077 > UBA6077 > JACCZL01 > JADZEM01. The sequence goes on from JBBQBU010000597.1 coordinate 3,372, forward strand.
ACAATCTCGAAGGCGAAGCCTCGCATTAAGCCGCGCGTTTCGGTCGTCTTCGGACGACCGGATGGCGAGAGCGGGGACCTGGAGCATGGCCCGGAGGTCGGCCTGGCGATTTTCCGCGTGGTTTGGGC
>JBBQBU010000598.1:0-3488 GCA_038318015.1 Chloroflexota bacterium
AGCCCCGATATGGTGGAGTATGTGGACGTGGCGCGCCGGCTGGTGAACGGCGAGGGCTACGTGCTCGGCATCAAGGCCTATCACCTCGGCGGCACGGCGGTTATCCACGAGGGGTTCCTGCACCGCACGCCGCTGTTTACGTTGATGATGGCGGGCATGCTCGCCGCCGGCTTTGATCTGTACGCCGTCCAGGTGGTGAACGCCGGGTTCGGGGCAATCTCGGCGGCGCTCGTGTACGCCATCGGCGCGCGGCTCTTCGGCCGGACGGTCGGCATAACGGCGGGGGTGCTGGCCGCCGCAAATCCCATTGGCCTGGCGCAACAGGTACAGATTCAGAGCGATGCCCTGTCCACGGCGCTGTCGCTGGCCGGCATCTGGCTGCTGCTGCGGGCGACGGAGCACGGCACGTTGCGGCCGGCGCTGCTGGCGGGCGTTGTTTTCGGGCTGGGCTACCTGGCCCGGCCGCCGGTCGCGGTGCTGCCGCTGGCGCTGGCGCTGGCGCTGCCGTTCGCGGCCCCAAACATGGCGCTGGCTCGCCGTCTCGTCGCGGGCCTGCTGGGCGGCCTCGCCATCGTCGTCGTGCCGGTCTCGCTGGTGAGCCTCGCGACGCTCGGGCGGCTGTCGTACTCAGGCAAGGGATACCTGTACGGCGTCGTCTCGGACGCTGACGTGATGGAGAACGGTTTCGCGTCGGCACCGCTCTCGCCCATCGCCTTCATCACCGGCGATCCGGGGCGCGTCCTCGGGATGATCTGGACGGTCTTTTCGCTGTACCTGCGTTCGATATTCCTGGAGCGTGAGTGGCTGTTGCCGCTGGCGGCCGGCTGGCCGGGCGCGCTCCTGGCGTTGGCGCGGGGGCGCTACCCGTGGCAAGTGTGGCCGGTGCTGGCCGCCGCCGCCGCGAACTTCGTATTTTACAGCCTGACGTGGTCGAGTTGGCAGGACCGCTTCATGCTGCCGACGGTGTTCCTGCTGCTGCCGTTCGTCGTGGACGGCCTGCTGCGGCTGCTGCGCGGCACCGTGGGGGCAGTGGGCCGGCGGCGGCTCTCCGCATCGGCGCTGGCCCGGCTGCCGGTGGTCCTGCTGGGCCTGGTGACCCTCGGGACGCTGGCGCTCTGGTCGCCGCGCTTCATGGAGCAGTACAGCGGACAGTTCCGCTACGGCGAGCGTCCGGCCGGCGTCCGCACCACGGAAGGGCTGCGCTGGACCGGGCCGCCGCGCTGGGTCAACGACGGCAACCTGGACGACGTGATCGAGTGGGCGGCCGAGCGGACGACGCCAGACACGGTGCTGGCGCATGGGCAGCCGTGGCCGTTCGCCTTCTTCACCGGACGGCCGCTGGTGTTGTTGCCGTACCGCTTGAACGATGCGGCCCTGCGCCGCTTCCTGATCGAGTACCGGGTGTCCTACGTGCTGCACGATCCGCGCGATTCGCAGCGGCGCGAGTACGGCGACCAGTTGCGCGACCTGGAATCCTCCGGCGTGCGCGGGCAGCGGCTGAAGAACCTAGTGATCTACGACACGCGTGCACTCTGGCAGCCGTAGCGACGTTCTGGGTTCTGGTGAGCGTGCTTCGAGATCGAGGGAGCCGGGGACAGGCGCGGGGGCGTCTCATCGTCTCGGGGGTGCCCTGCACGTGTCTGCGTCGCGCTGCCCCGGGGCCGCGGACTGATGTCCACGGTCCGTCGTGCTGGCCCTGCAAGATTTCGAACCGCACCCTCGTCTCGGGGCTTCGTTGTTGGCCTGCCCGAGCGGGTGCTATGCTTCCAGACTGCGACGGTACCGAGTGGCCAGCTCACGCTGGCATATCCGTCGTCCGGGTGTGCACCTTCACTAGCGACCTTCCACTGGCAGGCTCGTGTGACCCTCTCCGAATATCCCGTGCCCCCCGCGCCATCGGCACCCCAGGAGCAGCCAAGGTCGCCGCGTCGGAACACCCCGGACATCGGGACGGCTGACCACGCGGCCCAGATCGATGCGCCCAGTGCCGCCGGTGCCGACTGGTCGCTGGCTGCGCTTGAGGTCCGTTCACGTCCCGAGCTAGATGCAATCGCAGGCCAGACCGGCGTGTCGGATGCTGCGAGCCTGCGCCAGACCGAACTGGTCTTTCGCATCTTGCAGGCGCAGGCCGAGCGCCAGGGCAACATCTTCGCTGGCGGCGTGCTGCAGATCGTGGACGAGGGGTTCGGCTTCCTGCGCCAGGAGCGGCTGCTGCCCGGTCAGGCCGACGTCTACGTCTCGCAGTCGCAGATACGGCGCTTCGGGCTGCGGACCGGCGACTGGGTAACGGGCCATGTGCGCCCGCCGAAAGAGGCTGAGAAGTATTTCGGGCTGCTGCGCGTCGAGGCTGTCAACGGACAAGTGCCCGACGTGGCCCGCCAGCGCCCCCACTTCGACGCGCTGACGCCGATCTTCCCGCGCGACCAGCTCCTGCTGGAAACCGAGCCGCGCGCGCTGACCCAGCGCCTCATTGATCTGGTGACGCCCATCGGCAAGGGACAGCGCGGCCTGATCGTCTCGCCGCCGAAGGCCGGCAAGACGACGATCCTCAAGCGCATCGCGAACGGGCTGGCGACGAACCACCCGGACGTGCACCTGATGGCGGTGCTGGTGGGCGAGCGACCGGAGGAAGTCACGGACTTCAAGCGGTCGGTGCGCGCTGAGGTCGTATCGTCCACGTTCGACGAGCCAGTCGAGGACCATATCGTAGTCGCCGAGATGGCGCTGAACCGCGCCAAGCGGCTGGTGGAGACTGGCCGCGACGTGGTGATCTTGCTGGACTCGATCACGCGGCTAGCGCGGGCCTACAACCTGGCGGTACCGTCGAGTGGGCGCACCATGAGCGGCGGGCTGGACCCGTTGGCGATCTACCCGCCCAAGCGCTTCTTTGGCGCGGCGCGCAAAGTGGAGGACGGCGGCAGCCTGACCATCCTGGCGACCTGCCTCGTAGACACTGGCTCGCGCATGGACGACGTGATCTACGAAGAGTTCAAGGGCACCGGCAACATGGAATTGCAGCTTGACCGCCGGCTTGCCGAGCGCCGAATCTTCCCCGCCATCGACGTGCTCAAGTCGAGCACGCGCCGCGAGGAACTGCTGCTTGACGAGCCGACGCTGCGGCTGGTCTGGACGCTGCGGCGGATGCTGGCGCAGGTGGGTCAGGCGGAAAGCGCCGAGTTGCTGCTGACCCGGCTGTCCAAGACGAGCAGCAACCGCGAGTTCCTGGCGACGCTCTCCAAAGCCGACGTGTAGCGCCGCCCAGGTCAGGCGAACTACGGGCCTGGACGCGCCGTCCATTCGCGCGGCGCGGGTTGTCACACCGGCAGGCGACCTAGATGTCGTCTAGGCCCAATACCAGTAAGTTAAGGCCCGCTAACCAAGAAGCGGCCCGTCGGATGAGATCGTCCTCGCGCACTGACTAGGAAGAGTGTGCTGGAAACGTCGTGGCCGAAAGTGCCGTGTGAGCACGGATTCGACCCTGGATTGAC
>JBBQBU010000599.1:0-3488 GCA_038318015.1 Chloroflexota bacterium
GGTGGCTGGCCTGGGTCAGCTGCGCGATGCCGGACAGCCGGGTGCGTGAACCTGTGCCGGTGACGACGGCGCGGGCCTCGCCCTCCACCACGAAGGTGCCGGCCATCAGTGGCTGGCCGACGCCGACCGACACGGGCACACTCTCGCCGGTCAACGTCGAGGTGTCCACGGTCAGGGCGTGGGCCTCGACCGCCGTCAGGTCCGCTGAGATGCGGTCGCCGGCTTCGAGCACCACCAGATCGCCCACCACCAGCGCCTCAGCGTCGATGACGGCCGGCCTCAGATCCCGGATGACAGTCGCGAGGCGGGGCAGCAGGTTGCGGAGGTGCTCGGCGGCCCGCTCGGCCCGGTACTCCTGCACGAAAGCGAACAGGCCGTTCAGGATCACGATAATGACGATGGCGATCGTCAGTTGTGGCATGCCCGCCAGGACGGCCAGCCCGGCCGCGGCCCACAGCATCAGCGCGAAGAAGTGGAACATCTGGGCGGCCAGCACCCGCCAGGCCGGGCGTGCCGGTGGCGCGGGTAGCCGATTTGGGCCATCGCGGCGTAGGCGTAGGAGAGCTTCGGCAGAGGTCAGGCCGTTGGCAGACAGTGTCGTGTCTGCCACGGACGCGGGCTTTGGGGACCGGGCTGCCGGCTCCGCCCGTACGTTTGCACCACTCATGGACGCACCCTCTATCTGACGGAGATCGCCACCATCAAGTGTGGCGTCGTCGCACGGTCGGGCAGCATTGGCAATGGTCATATGATGAACGGGACGATTGCCCCCTGGCGTACGACCCTGCGAGCGTTACGCTCAAGGGGACACCAAGCCGGCCACGTCTGAGCAGGCTTCACACGTCCAAAACACGTTCACCCCCGACGTACGCGTCAGGCGGGAGGCCACCATGCGAGTCCTGGTTCCATACGACGGCGGCGAACTCTCGGAGCAAGCGGCGATCATGGCGATAGAGCTGCTGGCCCACCATAGCCTTGAAGTCATCTTGTTGCACGCCGCCCCAGACGCCCAGCATGCAACGGACGCGCGGGCCGCGCTGGATGCCGTGACTGTGCGCATCGCCGGGTCACCGGCTGCCGTGCGGGCCGCTTCGATGATTGGCCGGCCGGACCAGGAGATTGTGCGCTACGCCGACCAGAACGGGGTTGACCTGATCGCCATGTCCACGCAGGGGCGGCCATTCCTGACCCGGATGCTCCTCGGTAGCGTCACCGACCGCGTGATCCGAACATCCCCGGTGCCGGTGCTGGTGCTGCACCCGCCCACCATGTCAGTGGACAGCGTGTCGCCGCCGGCTGGCCGCAAGCTGAAGATCCTGGCCCCGCTCGACGGCTCGCCGATGGCCGAGGAGGCCGTAGACATGGCCGTCTCGCTGTTCCGGCCGGAGCGCGTTGATCTGACGCTCATCACAACCGTGGCGTCGCCGCTGCTGGAAGGCTTCGCGCATGACATCTTCACCGACCTTGCGACCCGGCTACGGGCGCGCGGCACCCACGTCCTGACGCTGGTGAAGCACGGCGAGGCGGCCGACGAGATTGCCCGGCTGGCTGTCGAAGATGGCTACGACCTGATCGCCATGTCTACGCACGGCCGCGCGATGCTGGCGCGTGCGCTGCTGGGCAGCACGACCGACCGCATTGTTCGCATCTCGAAGGTACCGGTCCTGGTCATCCATCCCGCATCTATGCAGACGCCGCACGATCCCGTTAGCGGGGAGGAGATACACCCGGCGGCAACGGCCTACACCAGCGAGTACCACGGGCGAGTCTACACATTCACATCGCTGGAGCATAAGCAGCAGTTCGACGGCACGCCGGACGCCTTTGTAGAACGGGGCGCGGCGACCGGGGACGGCCCGGTGTCCGTTGCAGATGGCTTTGCCGAAGGCGTAGAGGTGCGCCTACCGCCGCGCGTGTGACCGGTCAGGTTGTGCAGTCGTGCGCGTTGGCGCGCCGGGCCGCTGCTGAGGGCGGCCCGGCGCGCTTGTTGCTGCACGGCCGCTGGCGACCGGTCAACGTAGGTGCTTCCGCTGTGCCGCTCGACAATGGTACGGTGCCCTGGTAGATAGGGTGGTGGCTCTGGCACCGTTACGGATGGGCGTTGCCAGACCGGGGGGCCAGACATGGACTACGGTAGCCTGATCGGCGACGCCTGGCGGATGACGTGGCGGCACCGCTTCTTGTGGGTGCTGGGGCTGTTCGCGGGCGGCGCGTCAGGCCTCTCGTTTGGGAACGGCGGTGGCGGCGACTTCAGTTCCGTGTTTGACGGCGCTGGCAATGGCTCGCGTGGCCGGAGCGGCTCGGGCGGGTCGGTTGATGCCGGTTTCGCGGAGGCCGGCCGCTGGCTCGGCGAACACGTCTGGCTCATCATCCTGGGCGTCCTACTGCTGGTGCTGATCGGGTTGGTGCTGTTCGCCCTGTCGTTCGTGGCACAGGGCGGGCTGGCCGGTGCCTCGGCAGACCTGGGCAGCGGCCGGCCAAGCTCGTTCCGCAGCGCCGTCCGGACCGGCCAACGCCTCTTCTGGCGCTACGTTGGGCTGTGGCTGGTGCTGGTAGCGTTCGGGCTGGCGTTCCTGCTGGTGCTGGCGGTGGTGGTAGGCAGCATCGTCCTGCTGACGATGGCCGTCGAGCAAAAGGCCTGGGTCATTATCCCGTCGGTGCTGTTCGGGATCGTGTTGTTCATCGTCGGCGTGATCTTCGCCGTGGTGGCCGGCATCGTGATCGCGTTTGCAAAACGAGCCATCCCGGTGCTGGATATTGGTCCGCTGGCGGCGCTGGCCGAGGGCTGGCGAGTCATGCGGGCGCGCCCCGGCACCGCCCTGCTCGTCTGGCTCCTCGACCTGGCGCTCGGCTTCGGCACCAGCATCGTCGTTGCCATCGTGGCGCTATTTCTGTTGCTGGTGCTGGCGATGCCGGTGCTGATCGCGTGGTTCGGCCTGAAGATGGACGGCTCAGCCATGCTCTATCCCGCCATCGGGTACGGGGTCGTAGCGGGTGTGCTGTGGTTCGCCGTGCTGCTCTTCTTGAGCGCAGTCGTGAACACGTTCCACTGGAACTACTGGACGCTGGCGTATATGCGCCTACGCCTGGACCCCGCCGAGATCGTCGCGCCGGTGACGCCCGCATAGGATTCGTCCGGCAGTTTCTCGCTTGCCCGCGCCAGACAGGGGCCGGCGTGCATCACACGCAGAACGCCCCAGGATTTGTCCTGGGGCGTCTGGGCGGTCCCCACATACGTGGGGGATTTACACTCCGGCGATGCTGTGGGCCGGGAGGGCGCGCGGATGGGTCATGTTCTCGGGTCGGAGCAGGTCGTCAAGCTGATCCTTCGTGAGCCACCCCTTCGCGAGCACCAGATCGTAGACGCGACCGCCGGTATCCAACGCTTCCTTGGCGATGGCCGTGGATCGCTCGTGGCCAATCGTCGGATTCAGCGCCGTCACCAGCCCAATGCTGTTCTCCACGTTCGCCCGGCACTGTTCGCGGTT
>JBBQBU010000600.1:0-3486 GCA_038318015.1 Chloroflexota bacterium
CTGTTGTTCCTATTCTACCTTTGAGTAGGATGCGTGCGTGTGGTCGCAACGGCTCACCCTGGGCACAGTCGGCGGCACAGCGCCGGCCGCCCGGACGGCCATGCCATCCATCGTGCGGCATACTCAGGCCGGGCATGTGCCACTCGCTCGCGAGACGGACCGTTCAACGGCGTGCAACACGGTGTCAATAGCGAATGGCTTGGGGGCGTAGGCGTCGGCACCCGCCTCTGCCGCGCGTCGGACGTCTTCCTGCGCTGCCGCCGGGTGCCGACCAGCAGCAAACCGACATGGTCGCGGCGGTATTCCGCCCGATCTTCGTCCAGCCTCACGCTGAGGCCGTCAGCGACACCTGGGACGAGGTCCGTGACCGGCTCACCAGGGCGTTCACGAAGATCGGGCACGCTGATGGACGAGGCCTTGACCGAGATCCTGGCCTTCACTGCGTTCCCGCGGGCGCACTAGTGGGTCACGTCGTATTTGATTGGGGATGCGTCAATCTGGTCGGATCCTCAACTATATGGAGCGTGACCCACTAGCAGAAAATCTGGTCCACGAATCCGCTGGAGCGGGTGAACCAGGAGATCAAGCGCTGCGCCCGTGTGGTCGGGATCTTCCCCAACCCTGCTTCGGTGATCCGGCTCGTGGGAGCGGTCCTGGCCGACATGCACGACGAGTGGCAATCAGGCGAGCACCACTATCTGTCCGAAGGGTCCACGGCCCAACGCAAACCAACCTGCGATACTGGCGGTATCACCGTGATCGACAGCGGCGAGTCGGCACCGAGGACCATCTCAAAGTCCACCACCCCGCGAGGCACTGCTGCGGGCTATGCTCGGGGAGGGGGTAGCCGGCGTGGCTGCCGTCTCTGGCTTGCCTAGCCGCCGGAAGCGGGTGCCGATGCGGATGCACCAGTGTTCCGGTCGCGCTCGGCTTCCAGCCAGGCAGTCGTCGCGTGGGCCAGCGCTAACCGCGATTCGTAGACCAGCGAGGCGAAGCTGTCTGGGGCTTCAGCCCGCGCCTGTGCCGCGAGGTCGTCGGCTACGGCGCGGCTGGCTTCGACCTGCCGCGCGACCAACGCGTCGGTGTCTGAGTCGGCCAACTGGCGCGAGAAGTACAGCTTCAGCAGGAAGTCCTGGCGTATCTGCCGGAGCCGCCGGATCGGCTGGTTGAGCCACTGTGCGAACGCCGCCAGGCCGGCCTCGGTCAGCGAGAACACCTTGCGCGGGGGGCCGCCGCTCATCACGGAACTTTCGGCGTGAACCAGCCCGAGTTCTTCCAGCGCGTGCAGCAGCGCGTACAGCCGCGAGACGCCCAGCGTGCAGACGAGGCCGAGGGTGCCATTATTCGCAAAGTACGGGGCCAGATCGTAGCCGTGGCGCGGCCCGATACGCAGCAGCCCCAGGATGGCGTAGTCGGCAGCGCCGAGTTGGTGGCTCCGTCGCGGCATGGCTCCTCCGCTGATCGGACCGCCTCGCGCTCGCACGCGGCACTCATTCACTGAGCGGGTGGCTGGCCCGGTCTCGTCGCGCACAATCGTGCCATCTTTTGAGGGTGTGCTGTCCACCGCCGGAGTCGCCCCCGAGGCCGCGAATCATCACCCCATTGCAGCGTTCTCCGTTACAACTGCGAGTCGGCCGTCGCTGAGGCACGGCCCCGAGAGGTTATGCAGGCACGGGTATGGCGGCCATATCAACAGACCGCGCACTATCGTCGCAGCTTGACTCGCCCCTTGACTCGCCAGATGAACGGCGCACGCATCCACACGCGCCCAGGCTGACGCCGCTGCGCCTCAGGCTGGGCTCCCTGCTTGGCACCGTGGCGGCGCTGGCCGTGACGGTGCCGATGCTGCTGCATGCGCTGGTGTTGATGCCGTACCTCGAACGGAAGGCCGGCCAGGACAGCCTGGAGTTGGCGCGCGTCGTCGGCGCACTCACCGAGCGCCGCATCGAGCAGACGTTTCTGGAACTGGAACTGCTCATCTCCAGCCCCGGCTTCCTGAACGATGTTGCGGCTCGTGATCCGGGGCCGATGACGGCCCGCCTGGAGCGCGCGGTGCGTCTTGATGCCGACCTCTCGTCGGTGCTGATCCGTGATCGCACTGGCATCGCCTGGGCACACACTCTGCCCGACAAGAGCGCGCTTGGGCAGCCAATGGCCGCGAGTTCCGGGCTGCTTGATGTGTTGCGGACCGGTGCGCCGACCGTCGGGCGGGCGTTTGCCGCGCCGGGGACTGGGCGCAAGGTCGTACCGATCGCCGTCCCGTTCCGTGACGCCAATGGCGAGATCGTGGGGGCGCTCGGGGCGTCGCTGCTGCTGGACCGGCTGGCCGAACACCTGGACGGCGTGCGTGATCGCGCGAACGGCTTCGTCAGCGTCTATGACCAGGACGGAACGGCGCTGATCTCGCCAGACGCCACGTCGGCGCTGGCCCGCACCGTCGCCCCAAACGATGCCGGCCGCATGGCGCTCCGGGGCGAGGTGGTGCAGATCCAAACGACCCGGCCCGACGGGACGCCGGTCTACGCGGTCGCGCTGCCCATCGGCTACGGCTGGGTGGTGGAGGTTCACGAGCCGGTCGGGAACACGCGGGCACCGTTGTACGCGTTGCTGCTCCGGGATGGGCTGATCGCGCTGGGGGCGGTTGCCCTGGCGGTGCTGGTCGGCATCGTGGTTGGCCGGCGCGTCACTGAGCCGCTGATGGCACTGCGCCGGGCGCTGCGCTCGATCCGCCAGGGCGAAGGCGGCCCGCCGCTGCCGCGCTCGTCCACCGCTGAGGTAGCCTTGCTGGCCGACGAACTGGAGGCCATGAGCGCGGCCCTGGATGCTCGGACCGCCGAATCACGCGGGGCGCTCGACGCCCTGGCCCGCTACCGTCTGCTCGCCGAGCGTACCACCGACATCGTCATGTTCGTTGGCCGGGATCGGCTGGTCGTCGATGCGAACGAGGCCGCCGAACGGGCCTACGGCTTCGACCGCGCGGAGCTTATCGGGATGCCCATGCGCGACCTGCTGGCCGGGCCGCAGGAGCGCCTGAGCGAGAACGACTTCGAGCGAGCGTACTACGAGGGCATCGCGTTTGAGGCGACCCACCGCCGGCGGAACGGCACGACCTTTCCCATTGAGGTGACGATGATCGGGGCCGAGGCCGCAGCGGTGGGCACCGCGCCGCTGCTGCTCTCGATTGGCCGCGACATCAGCGCCCGCCGCGCCGTCGAAGCCGCGCTCCGCGCCAGCGAGACGCAGTACCGCAGCGTCGTCGAGACCATCAAAGAAGTCGTATTTCAACTGGACGCCGACGGTCGCTTCACACTGCTGAATGCTGCCTGGACCGCCGTCACCGAGCACACGGTAGACGAGACGCTCGGCCGGCGCTTGCTCGACTTCGTGCATGCTGCCGATTGCGCCGAACTGCTGCCTGGACTTGGCACCGTCAATGGGCAGCCGGCCACCCCGTGCCGCCGTGAGGTACGCGTGGTGACGCGCTCC
>JBBQBU010000601.1:0-3473 GCA_038318015.1 Chloroflexota bacterium
CAGCCTTCGCCGCCGCGTTCTTCGCCCGCTTCGGTGTGATCGCCGACTATCCGGCAGCGCAGGCATTCGCGGCCGGGCTGCTGGCCGCCCACTGCGCCGAGCAGGCCAGCACGTGCGACGACGCAGCCCTCTGGGAGGCGGCGAGCGACCTCAACCGGACTACCTGCTACGGCGGCTTTCGCCTCGACCGCGTGACCGGTCAGCAGGTCGGCCACGCGATGTCGCTCGTCCAATGGCAGCACGGCCAGAAGGTCCAGGTCTGGCCGCCACCCACGAACGGGATCGTCAGGTCGGGGCCGGGTGCCTAAAGGAGACCCACGCCCCTGAGGACCGGTCGTCGGCGACGGGGCCGGTGGAACGAGCGGCCGCCTGGCACGAACCTACTTCGTCATGACGGTTACGGGTGGCATCCGTACGCCATCGCCGCGCACGACGCGCTCCAGGCACTCGCAGCACGACGTCGTATGCGGACCCGTGGCGGGAGTCGCAGGTAGCCGCGTGGCTTCGTTGGCCAGCCCCACCGACACGCTCCACGGCACGACGGCGTGCTGCAACAAGACACTCCCGCCGCGATCTGCCGCCCGCGACCGCCCGAGCACCGTCAGCGCAGCCTCGAACAGCCGCCAGCGCTGGACGACCTCATGATGGCCCGCTGGCGGTTCCGCCAGGGCGTGCGTCCAGCCTGAAGCATCGGCCTCGTCGCGCACCTCAGCCGTCCACGATGCCCACAGTTCAGCCGGCACGAACGACGGCCGCTCCGGCCCGCTCGTTCGTCCGTTTGTGCCACGGCACTGGTCGCCCGGAGCCGTCTCCGGCACGTGGTCCAAGCACAGGTACAGTCCGTGCGCCCAGATGCCCGGGGGCAGCGCCGCAGTCGGGTGGTCAGCGTCAAGCGTGGCGGCAAGCAGCACGTTGCGCGGCCAGGGAGACGCTGCGAGCGGCGCGTAGCGTGGGTCGTCAGCAAGGCCGGCCGGCAGGAAGCGATCGAGCACGTCGTGCGGCGAGGTGTCACGAGCGGCGATGTGCTGGAGCAGCGGCACGACGACACGATCCGCCGCAGCGTGATTCAGGCCGTCCAGGACAACCAGGGACAGGCCGTCGCGAGATGCGTCTGCACCCGCACGGATCAGGAAGTCGGCCAGCACGCTCGTCTGGTCGCCGCCATCAGCAGCCTGGGTGCCGAACAGGTGTGTCGTGTCGGTCATCTCAGCCGTGATCGGCAGGATCAGCGTGCGGTTCGCCGCCACGAGCCGGCCGCTGGCACGCAGGGCCGCCAGCGCGTGCCGGCCCGAGATCAGCGGCACAGCACCCGCTAACCATGCGGCTAGCAGCGGTCCGACGACGCCACGCCCGAAGCCCCCGGCCGTCAACCCACGGGTCAGCGCACGCTCCAGCGCCTGCACCGACAGCAGCGGACGCACCGACTGCGCTACAGCCACACGGTCTGGCGAGCCGATCCCCGACGTGCGGTATCCAGGAATCACCGCCGAACCGGACACGCTGCGTGCTGGGTATCCGTTCGCCAACTCCTCCATACGAGCCGTGAGGCTGCCAAGCTGTGCCTGCACGTCGGGGAGGGAGGCCAGCGGAGCCAGGAGCGTTTGCAATCGCCCGGTCAGGAGGGCGTCATCAGTAGCCCCACTCGTTGGCGTGGTCGTCAGCGGCACGATGCGCTGACGTAGGTCGCCCAGTGCGCCCGCCATCATTTCCAGCGCCCGGGCGATCTCGTCGGCGTCGGCCCCAACTGGCGGCCCGGCAGCCGGGCGCGCCTCCGGCAACACCAGTCGCTGCCGCGCCAACTCAGCGGCCAGCGCGTCGCGCTCTCGGGCGGCAGCAGCGGCCGCTCGCGTCGCCTGGTCAGCCAGCCGTGCCGCGTCGTCAGCGTCGCGAGCGGCTTGTTCCAGTGAGGCCACCATCTGCTCGCGCTCGCGGGCCGCCTCCTGAAGCACGCGCAGCAGCCGCTCGCGTTCGTCCCAGAGCGCCTTGAGACGGTGACGCAGTTGGGTTGCTAGCGTCAGCGCCGGTGCTGTGGTTTCTGTAGGCGGTTCTCCCGCGTGGGACGGCTCGGGCAGCGCGTGGTTCAGCACCCGAAGCTCCTCGCGCAATGCATCGCTTTCGGTCTTGCGGTCGGTCAGCTTCTGCTTCAGCCAGCGCCGATCCTGTCGGCCGACCTCCAGGGCGGCTTCGAGCACCGGCACACTCAGCCGAGCGTCCACGTCAGACGGCTGTGGCTCGCTATCTCTCAGCCAAACTGCATTGGCGATCATGTGCTCACCCTCGTGCGCCCTGAGGCCTGACGCGAAATGTCGGGAAACCGACCGAATCCCGTACGGTGAGCATAGAGAGCGAGTGCGCCGTACAGCGCAACGTCGATATATCAGCCTGGTCGCAGATCCAACACAGCGTCGCGGGCACGGGGTGGTTACCCGCTCGGCAGCATACAGCCCCACGGTGCGGCAGCCCCGACCCGCTATGCCGCCTGCGTGCTAGCATCGGAGGCTGGTGAGACGGCAGCGATGACCGCTGCTGCACGGAGGGCCGGAGTGGAATACCGCGCACTTGGGGACACGGGGCTGACGGTCTCGGCCATCGGATTTGGCTGCTGGGAGATGGGCAACCCAGGCTACGGCAGCACCGACGAGAGCGAAGTGATCGCCGCCGTCCATCGGGCGATGGACCTGGGCGTCACGCTGTACGACACCGCGCCGAACTACGGATTCGGCGGCTCAGAGATCGTGCTCGGCAAGGCGCTCGGCGCGCGCCGCAAGGATATTGTCCTCGTCAGCAAGGTGGGCATCACCTGGGATCCGGTGACGTTCACCAACAAGTTCGACGGCCGCTACTCGACGATCAAGCGGATCAACGAGGAGAGCCTGAAACGGCTCGGCACCGACCACGTCGATCTGCTGTTGATGCACTGGCCGGACCCCGAGACGCCCATCGCCGAGACGATGCGGGCGCTGGAGGAGTTGAAGGCCGAGGGCAAGACGAAGCACATCGGCGTTTCGAACTTCACCAGCTACGAGCTACGCGAGGCGAAGAAGAATGCCCCAATCTGCGCGAATCAGGTTGGCTACAACCTGTTCGACCGCCGCTGGGAGCACGCGATGTTCTCGACTGCACGTGAGATCGGTGTCGGTGTGATGGCGTACGGGCCGATGGCGCACGGCCTCCTCACTGGCACGCTCCCGCGCGAGAACACCTTTGACGAAAAGGACTGGCGGCGCAACGGGATGCTGTTCGGACAGCGCCTGTTCGGGCCAAACCTGGGCACGAATCTGGACGTGGTGGAAAAGCTGGACGGCGTCGCGGCTGACCTGGGTACGACGCTGCCCCGGCTGGCGCTGGCCTGGGTGCTGAAGAACCCGGCCGTCTCGGTGGCGCTGAGCGGCTGCCGCTCGCCGCGGGAGATCGAGGAGAACGTGGAGGCGCTGGACGTTCAGTTGCCTGAGCGCGCCCTGGCCGAGATCGAC
>JBBQBU010000602.1:0-3444 GCA_038318015.1 Chloroflexota bacterium
GGCCAGCCCGCAGGCGCCGTAGCGACTCGCCCATCGTTGGACCACCCGTCGCCCGCCGGAAGGCTGCGCGCCGCCGCGGTCGCAGCGGCTGACCGTGCCACCACGTGCCAACATCCGTCGCGCTGGCGGCTGAGACTGCGGGGTATGGAGCCTCGACGTTCGGTGTCACATCTGCACTAACGGGAAAGTAACGCCCGAGGGGTCGGATAACGCGCAGCCCACGCGGAAGCAGGCCGCTGCCGCGTGGGGTTCAGGCGGATGCTCCCAGACCGTGCTCGTAGATGCCCCGCACAATGTCCTCAATGGCGGGCTCCTCGATGGTCAGATCGCGGAGGCGGGCGCTGGCGGCCACGGATGCGACCACCTGGGCGGCCGTGGTCTCGCTGCGTCGAAACCGCAGCCACTGGCGCGGGCCGTCCGTGCGGGTGACGACGGTACCGGGTATCTGCAGCGGCGGCGCGGCCTCTTCCAGATCGACGACGACCGTCCGCTCGTCGCCGTGCTGCTCGCGGATCGCTTCGACGCCGCCGTCGTAGATGACGCGCCCGTGGTCGATGATGAGCATGCGGCTGCACAGGCGCTCAATGTCGGCCATGTCGTGCGTCGTCAGCAGGATGGTGACGCCCTGGTCGCGGTTGATCTGCGCCAACAGTTCGCGGATGCGGGCCTTGGCGACGACATCCAGGCCAATTGACGGCTCGTCCAGGAACAGGACCGGCGGCGCGTGCAGCAGTGTGGCTGTCAGGTCGCCGCGCATGCGCTGGCCCAACGACAACTGTCGCACCGGCGACTCCATGAACGGGCCAAGCTCCAGCAGGTCGGTGAGGTAGCTGAGGCGCTGGCGGTAGGCATCGGCCGGTACGCGGTAGATGTGGCGTAACAGCTCGAACGACTCGCGCAACGGCAAGTCCCACCAGAGTTGTGAGCGTTGCCCGAAGACGACGCCGATGCGGCGCGCGACGTCGAGGCGCTGGCGGGCGGGGTCCAGGCCGGCCACGCTGACCCGGCCGCCGCTCGGCTGGAGGATGCCGGTCAGCATCTTGATGGTCGTTGACTTGCCGGCGCCGTTCGGGCCGACGTACCCGACGATCTCGCCGGGGGCCACGCTGAACGACACGCCAGCCACGGCCTCCACATCCACGGTCTCACGGCGGACCATCCGCAGCAGGCCGGTAGACTGCCGGCGGTGCAGGCGGAACGACTTGCGGAGATCGACAGCCTCAATCACGATGGGCCTCCGTCTGGGTCATGGGTCATGGGTCATGGGTCATGGGTCATGGGTCATGGGTCGATTCTTCCCCCTCTCCCGCAAGCGGGAGAGGGGGTTAGGGGGCCGTGGGGATCAGGGGCCCCATGGTGGGATGACGAGGGCCACCCGCCATCAGGAGCCGGTACCCTGGTAGTGCCGCACCCCGAACGCCCAGCAGCCGCGCGCCACCAGCAGGAAGGCCACGGCAACAATCGGCGAGCACAATTGCAGCACCGGCGGCAGGCCGAGCGGGTCCGGGCGGTCCAGCACGTACAGCGCGGGCAGGTACGAGACGAACGCCAGTGGCACGACGTAGGTGAAGAAGCGACGCAGCCCCTCGGCGTAGATCGGCAGCGGGTACGACACCAACTCCGAGCCGCCGTAGGTGAAGACGTTGGTCACTTCGGACGTTTCGACCGTCCAGAAGGTGATGGCCGCGCCAATGACCCAGATCGCCACGAAGATGACCGAGCCGGACGCCACGGCCATGACGGACACGAGGATCTTGGGCAGCGTCCAGGTGATGTCGAGCCAGGACAGGGCCACCAGCAATGCCGCCACCCCCTGCGCGATGCGCCCGAGCCGGCGAATTTGCAAGTCGCTGGCAAGCACCTGCGCGAAGGTGCCGACCGGGCGGGTCAGCACGCGATCAAACGTGCCCAGGCGGATCATCTTGCTGAGGCCGTCGAAGCCGCCGCACAGCAGGTCAGAGATGCCGAACGCCATGTTCCCCAGCCCGTAGAGGAAGGCGACTTCGCCGAGGGTCCAGCCGGCGATGGTCGGGAACCGTGAAAACAAGAGCAGGATGGTCACGAAGTCGAGGAAGGTGGCGGTAAACTGCCCGATGGTCTGGAGCCAGAAGGACGTGCGGTACTGCCACTGGGCACCGGCCTGGGCGCGCAGCAGCAGGACGTAGAGGGTGACATCAGCGCGGAGATCGGCCAGGAGGCCGGCGCGCGGGTAGGCTGCGGTGGAGGTTGCGTCGTGGATGCCTGATGCGGGCATGATGGGTCAGCCTCCCTGCACGACGAGCTTGTGGAGGGCGCCGGCCAACATCAGCCGCCCGAAGCCGAGCATGGCGACGGCCCAGAATGCTTGCAGGCTCAGCGCGGCCAGCAGGTCAACGCCCTGGAGCTTGCCCAGGAACACGTCGATGGGGATGGCGACCATAGACGCGAACGGCAGCAGCATGACGACTTCGCGCAGGCCGTCCGGCCACATCGCGAGCGGCACCATGAACCCGGAGAGCAGCACGGTCATCAGCAGGGAGATGCCGGCCACGCCGCGATGATCCACCAGCCAGAACGTCGTCAGGTTGAGCATGAACCGCCAGCCGAACGAGACGGTAATGGCAAGGACGATGCTGGGGGCCGTCGCCAACCAGATGATGGGGTCAGTCGGGAGCGTGACTCCGAAGGCAACCATGCCGACGAGGAACGGCGGGGTGGAGCGCGCAACGAACTGGAACAACGCCCGGCCGTAGTCCTGCGCGAGCCAGGAAAGCTGATAGTCGTACGGGCGCGAGAGGTCGGTGGCGACCTGGCCGCTCTGGACGGTCTCCGCCATGGGCCACCACGCCCACAGCCCGATCAGCGCGGCCATCCCCTGGGTGATGAAGGTGAACGCCAGCACGTCCGGCAGGGTGTAGCCGCTGACGGCGGTCTGCCCCTGTGCGTGCGCCTCCTGGTACAGCGCGATGAAGAGGTAGGCCCGCAGGAATCCGAAGAAGGTGTTGGTGACGGCTCCGGAAAGGGCCGCGCTTCGGTAGATCGCCGTTCGTCTGAACCCGCACCGGGCCAGTTCCCAGTACAGTCGCACGTCCATCCCCTCCCTGTGTTGACCCGCGCGCGGGTGTCCTGGTCAAGCCCATTTGTGGCCCTATGCTGGACGCAGCGCACGCGGAAAAACCCGATCCCCAGAAAAGACGGGGGTCGGGCACCTGTGTGGACAGGCCAACACTGTAACAGACAGCACGCCGCGACGGGGATCCGGCCGGCGGTATCCGGGCGGCACCAGGCGCGATGCGGGGTCACGCTGGCTACCCGGCTCTCACCAGCACGGCTATTGGGTCGCCGGTGTTTCCCTCACGTCAGGGCTAACTAGCGTCCGGCTGGTTTTGGGGCAGCAATCGGCTGCTGCACTTCTCGTCCGATGTCTGATGAGGGAAGGCGAAGACGCGGGCGTTCCAGTTGGTA
>JBBQBU010000603.1:0-3436 GCA_038318015.1 Chloroflexota bacterium
AGGCCAGAGCTCGCCTGGATGACGATCTTCTGCTCCTTCGCTGTGGCCTTGTCCTTCGCCGACACGTTCAGGATGCCGTTGGCGTCGATGTCGAAGGTTACTTCAATCTGGGGGATGCCGCGCGGGGCCGGCAAGATGCCGTCCAGAATGAAGCGGGCCAGCGACTTGTTCTCGGCCGCCATCGGGCGCTCGCCCTGCAAGACGTGGACTTCCACCGAGGACTGCCCATCGGCGGCCGTGGTGAAGGTTTCGCTCTTGCTGGTTGGGATCGTCGTGTTGCGCGGGATCAGCGGGGTGCTGACGCCGCCCAGCGTCTCGATACCCAGGGTCAGCGGGGTGACGTCCAGCAGCAGGATGTCCTTGACATCGCCGCCCAACACGCCCGCCTGCACGGCAGCGCCCGCAGCCACGACCTCGTCGGGGTTCACACCCTTGTGCGGCTCGCGGTTGAAGACCTTCTTGACCTGCTCGGCGACGACCGGCATTCGGGTCTGGCCGCCGACCAACACGACTTCATCAATCTGGCTCGGCTCCAGGCCGGCGTCCTTCAGGGCCGCGCGGCACGGGCCAACCGTCCGCTCGACCAGGTCAGCAGTCAACTGCTCCAGCTTGGACCGGGTGAGGGTCAGCGCAAGGTGCTTCGGGCCGGACACGTCTGCGGTGATGAACGGGAGGTTCAAGTCCGTCTGCATCGTCGTGGACAGCTCGATCTTTGCCTTCTCGGACGCTTCCTTCAGGCGCTGCAGGGCCATCTGGTCCTGGCGCAGGTCGATGCCCTGGTCCTTGCGGAACTCGTCAACCGCCCAGTCGATGATGCGCATGTCGAAGTCGTCGCCGCCGAGGTAGGTGTCGCCGTTGGTAGACACTACCTCAAAGACGCCGTCGCCAACCCGCAGGATCGACACGTCGAAGGTGCCACCGCCCAGGTCGTAGACGGCAATCGTCTGATCGACGCCCTTCTTCTCCAGGCCGTACGCCAGCGAGGCCGCCGTCGGCTCGTTGATGATGCGAAGCACCTCAAGGCCGGCAATCTGCCCGGCGTCCTTGGTGGCCTGCCGCTGGCTGTCATTGAAGTAGGCCGGGACGGTGATGACGGCCTGCTTGATGCTCTCGCCAAGCTTGGCTTCGGCATCCTGCTTCATTTTCCGCAGGATCATGGCCGAGGCCTCGGGCGGCGAGAACTCCTTGCCGCCCATCACCACTCGAACGTCGCCGTTGGACGCCGCCTTGACGGTATACGGCACGTGCTTGAGGGCTTCCTGCACCTCTGGGTCGGTGAACTTGCGGCCCATGAAGCGCTTGACCGAGAAAATCGTGTTCTCAGGGTTGGTGATCGCCTGCCGGCGGGCCACCTGACCGACGATCTGCTCGCCGGTCTTCGGGTTGACGGCAACGACTGACGGGGTCAGCCGGTTGCCTTCGGCGTTCTCAAGGATGGTGGGGTCGCCACCTTCGATGACGGCGAAGACTGAGTTTGTGGTGCCGAGGTCGATGCCCAGGACTTTTGCCATAATGTGTTGTGCCTCCGTAGTGCGGCAGGAGCCAGGGGCGTGCCCGCCACGAGACGTATGTCAGTGCAGAGAGTGGCCGTGCGGCACCCGCTACAGGTGCGTGGTGCCCTCACCGACCGACCGGGAATCACCTCCGGCCGATGCCGGCGGCCTGGACGACCCTCGCGCGACGACGACCTGAGCCGGGCGCAGGACGCGCTCATGGAGGCGGTAGCCGACGCGATACACGCTGGCGACCTGCCCCTCGTCATAGACGGGATGCTCTTCGTAGGCGACGGCCTCGTGCACACGCGGATCAAAGAGGTCGCCCTCTCCAGCGATCTGCTCCAGGCCTTGCAAGGTCAGGATGCGCTCAAGCTTCTGCCCGATCAGCAGCACGCCCTTCGGCCACGCATGCTCGGCCAGGTCAGCCGGCACGTTGGAGAGCGCCAACTGGAGATCGTCGATCACCGGCAGGAGCTGGGTGAGCAGGGTGGCGTTCGCGTCGCGCGTCTTCTGCTCAAGGTCCACCGCCGTGCGGCGCTTGTAGTTCGCGAAGTCGGCCTGGGCACGCTGCGCGAGATCCAGGTACGACTCAGACTTGCGGCGGAACTCCTCGGCGTAGGCGCGTGCCTGATCGAGCTCGGCCTCAACGGACAGCAAGCTGTCTGCGGGAGTCTCCGCCCCGGAATCCGGAGCGTGCTGGTCTTCTGGATAGCTCATTGGCACCTCTGCTGACGGACGACGGCGTGCGGATCCAGCCCAGGCGGCGAACCGCACACCCTTGTTTGCTTGTAGGAGTTGTACCCACCCGGCTGTAAGAGTCCCGTATGACGAGTGTTAGCAGTGTGTTAGATCGAGTGCCAACGCTCTCTCGGGAACGATCGGCGATGGTACGGCTGAGCGTACGGCCGGGCTGTCATCTGTCGATCCGCGCGGCCTTGGACCAAGTCGCACTGCACTGTGCAGGCGCGTGCGCGGATTCAGGAGCCTGCAGCGGTCACGTCCAGCAGGCGCGCCTCCAGGCGGCGCACGATGGCGAGTCGTTCGTTGCTCTCGGCGCTCAGACGATCACGCTCAGTCTCAAGGTCGCGCATTTGTGCTTGGAGCCGCCTGATGAGCGCGAGCCGTTCATCGCTGTCGGCGCATACCCGGTCGTACTCCACGCGCTGCGACGCGAGCTGCTCTTGCAGCCGCCGGACCAGTGCGAGCCGCTCGTCGCTGTCAGCTCGCACCCGGTCGTAGTCCGCTCGAACGTCACCGAGTTGCTCGTGCAGCCGCCGGACCAGTGCGAGGCGCTCATCGCTGTCGGCGCTCACGTGATCATATGCTGTCGTCATCTCGGCAACGCGCGCTTCGACGCGGCGCGCCTGTACCGGGGCGCAGGTCGAGTACCACCACGCTTGATGCGCGCAACGAACGCGGGTGAAGTCGCGGCGTGAGCCACTGCATGTCGATGCTGGCAGTCCGGTTCGGTGCCCCCGTACCATCTCGCCAGTGTGGGCGCGTACAGGCCGGCGCAGTCGGCCTAGCCCGAGCGAACGCAGAGGGCGGGGACGGGCATGAACATCGGAACACCGGGCGACAGCCTGAGTCTGGCGCGGGTCGTCGCCGCCATGATCGTCGGCGGCGCGGCGCTGGCCGGCATCGGCTACCTGTTTGACCTTGCCATCGGGCCGGCCATCGCCATGAGCGGCTGGTGGACCGTCTTCGGCACCGGCGGCATCTGCCTGGTCGGCATGCTCCAGGCGGCGCGGGAGTTCACCGTGCCGCAGCCGGCGGAGCGCCGGGCCGTGGCCGCCGAGATGCGCGCCAAAGCCCGCGCGGAGGCCGCCGCCGAGCAGACAGCCGCCGCGGCTGCCTCCGACGCCTGAGGACGCAGCCGCTCAGGGACGACGTACTGAGGGACAAGTGCCAACCGCGCCTGCGTGGCCGTTGCCCGCGCC
>JBBQBU010000604.1:0-3435 GCA_038318015.1 Chloroflexota bacterium
CCGCGCGCAGCCCGGCCGGCGCGCCGGCCGGGCTGCGGCGCGCTGGCCGGGTTGCCGTCAGACGGTCGGAGGGTGGGGTTCGCGCTCGGAGAGGCGTTCGTTGACAGCGCGCAAACGCCCGCTCACCGACTTCAGCAAGGACAGGCCGATCTGAGGATTGTGGCTGACGACTCGCACGATATCGAACCGTCCGAGTGTCACCGTCTCGGTGTCCATGTCGGCAATCACCGTGGCCGACCGCTTCTCGCCGTCGAAGATCGACAGTTCACCGAAGAACTCGCCAGGGCCAAGCACCGCCAGTTCTACCACCGTGCCGTTTGGCTGGTCGCGAACCACCCTGACCCGTCCCGACCGCACGACGTAGAGCGTCCAGCCAGGTTCACCCATCCTGACAATGGTCTCGCCGGCCGCGAACGTCTCGGTACGGGCAAAGCGCGCCAACTCGCGCAGGTGATGGAGCGGAACGCCGTTGAACAGCGGGATGCCCTCAATGAGGGACTGCGTACGCATGCGGCGATCGTCGGGGACGATCCAGTGCGTGGGATGGGCGCGAAATGCCGGTCCGGCCCGCCCATGCTCGCCTTCGTGTTGAGGTGTTGCGGTCATGCCCGTCCACCCTGGCGCACAGAATGAGGAGAGTGCCCCCCCAATCTTATCGCTGATCGGCCAGCGAGCGACATGGTTGTCCGGCAACCACGGCCAATCGGTCACACCACTACCCAAACCCCACCGGAAGTTGACGATGGCTCCACGTTGCGCGCACCGCCGACAATCCGATAGCCTCCCTCGTCATCTTTGCGGGAACGGGACGACGTTCTGAGCAGCACGACACCTATCACGCGCCCGCCTCGGCCGCTCCTCCGACATCCAGCGGTCAGGCCGATCTTCGGCACCCTGCTGGTCGCCGGGGCCGGCTCCACCCTGTGGCACCTCTGGGGAGACCCGAGCCTCGCGGATATCCCCACCGATATCTCGCTGACGGCGCTGGGCGTCGCGGTGCTGTTCAAGCTCATCGTTGCGATGTTCTCGCCCTTGCTCTGGCTGGCGACCTTCCGGAGCCTCGGCGGCCGGGTCAGCCTGCGCGACGCCTACCGTATCTATCTCGTCACAAGTGTCGCCAAGTACCTGCCAGGCAAGGTGGTGCTGGTGGCGGCACGCATCGCCATGCTGCACGAGCGCGGCCAGGCCGCCTCATTGACCTTCACCAGCACCCTGCTCGAACTGATCTTCTCACTGCTGGCAGCCGCCATCATCATGGTGGTGTGCCTGCCACTGCTGCTCTGGGACCACGGCCTTGAATCGTTCGGGGCGTTCGTCGCGGTCGTGGCGTTCGTCGCGCTGCCGGCCGGGTTGATCGGGCTGCACCCGCGCATCATGGGGCCGGCCCTCACATTGGTCGCCCGTGTGCTGCCGCAGCGCGTGGCCCGCATGACGACCACGCCGCCGCCGTACAGCACGACGCTCCTGGTGCTGGCCGGCAACGTGGCCGCCAGACTGGTCGGCATCTTCGGGCTGTTCGCCATTGTCCGCAGCCTCGTGGCCTTCGACGCCAGCCTGTTGCCGCAACTGCTCGGGATCTCGGCGGCCAGCTACATGTTCGGGTTCGTCGTACCGATAGCGCCGGCCGGCATTGGGGCGAAAGAGGGGCTGATGACAGTGCTGCTGGCGACGATGATGCCGGCTCCGTCCGCCGCCATCGTCGCCGTGCTGAACCTCGTCCTCGGCGTCGTGGCGGAACTGATTGCGGCAGCGATCGCGGTGCTGGTCGCCCGAATCGCCGCGGCCCCCCTCGAAGCGCCGGCGCAGCGTGCTCCCGTCGCCCCCGCCTCATAAGGGGCTTGGCGCTGCCTCCCCATGTCGCCACTCGCCGCGCGCCACTACGCTACCATGCACAGTACGAGTCTCGGCGCTCGGCCAGGAGGTAGCTAACATGATGGACGATGGCGCGTGGCGGCTTCATGACGGGAACTCGCCGGGACCCGTCGAATCGCTGGGGCTGAACGGCATGGTCGCATCGGCGCACCCCGTCGCCGCCGCGATTGGCACCAGCGTACTCCAGCAGGGCGGCAACGCGATTGACGCGGCGTTGGCCGTGGCCGCTGCTGAAGGCGTGGTGTTGCCGGCCAGTTGCGGCCTGGGCGGCGATGCCTTCGTGCTAGTCTACGACCCGAAGACCGGCGAGACGACCGGCTTCAACGGCAGCGGCGTGGCCGGGGCGAAGGCGACGCGCGAACGGTACGCCGACGCCGGCCTGACTAAGATGCCGTTCGACGGCATCCACTCGATCTCCGTGCCGGGCGCGGTGGCCGTCTACGAGACGCTCTGGAAGCGGTACGGCACGAAGCCCTGGGCCGACCTCTGGCAGCCGGCTATCAAACTGGCAGCCGACGGCGTGGTGCTGAACTCGAAGGTGCCGAAGTGGATTGGCGGGCGGGCGAATGTGCTGGCCGGCTTCGAATGGTCGGCGAAACAGTACCTGCCGGGCGGGCAGCCACCAACGGCCGGCACCCGCTGGACCGCGCCGAATCTGGCGAAGAGCCTGCGCGCCGTCGCGGAGGGCGGGGCCGAGACGTTCTATCGCGGCGAGTTGGCCGCGCGCATCCTGGCGTACCTCGACAGCCAGGACGGCCCGTTTGTGGCCGAGGACTTCGCCCGCCAGCAGTGCGAGGTGTACAGCCCAATCAAGACGACCTACCGCGACGTGACGGTGTACCAGACGGACCCCGTGTCGCAGGGCTTCTTGATGCTCGAGCAGTTGAACATCGTCGAGGGGCTGAACCTGGAAGACCTCGGCCTGATGAGCGCCGACCGCCTGCACTATCTGGTCGAGGCGAAGAAGCTGGCCTTCGCCGACCGCAATGAGGTCGCCGGCGACCCCGAGTTCGTGCCGTGGGACTTGCACCGGCTGATCTCGAAGGAGCACGCCGCCAGCCGCCGCGCCCAAATTGACCGTCTGCGCGCCATCGACCCGTCCCGCCCGCTGGTGGCTGAGCACAGCGGCGATACGTCGTACTTCTGCGTCGTGGACGGCAACGGCATGGCCGTCTCGTTCATCCATAGCCTGTCGGCGGCGTTCGGCAGCGGCGTGGTGGCCGGGGACACCGGCATCACCCTGAACAACCGGGCCGGGCGCGGCTTCAGCCTGCAAGAGGGCCACCCGAACGTGGTAGCCCCCGGCCGCCGCACCATGCACACGCTGAACGCCTATCTCGCGGTGCGCGACGGCGGCGCGTGGCTAGTCGGCGGCACCCCGGGCGGCGACCAGCAGACGCAGATCAATACGCAGATCCTGACCTCAATGGTGGACCACGGGTTGACGGTGCGGCAGGCCGTCGAAGTGCCGCGCTGGTACAGCTTCCCCGGCACCGACCCGGCAACCATCGATCAGGCGATGGTGATTCGCGCGGAGAGCCGCATTCCCGCCGACACGCTCCG
>JBBQBU010000605.1:0-3408 GCA_038318015.1 Chloroflexota bacterium
CTACTGGAGGCCCAGCAGCGTCAAGTTCATGTTGTTGATCTCCGCCAGCATGCGGATCAGCGTCGTGCGAACGCCGTTCAGTGCGCGCGGGTCGCGGGATTCCAGCGCGGCGGTCAGCCCGGCTGCCGCTTCGTCGGCACGGTCGGCGGCGTTCCGCGCAAACGTGTGGACTTCGCCGGTGGCCGGCCCCGGCGATGCGGCGCGGATTTTGGCGGCCGGGCCAGACAGACTCTTCGCGACGGCCTGCGTCTCCTGTCGCCACGCCGGGTCGGCCAGCGTCTCCGCGCGCCCACCCACCCGCTCAATCTGCTCGTTGGCCGCCGTAATCGACTTGCCCAGCGCGTCTACCTCCCCCTGCAAGACACTCAGGTAGGCGCGGTCAGCATCGCCGATGCGCTGGAGCGACACGCCAGCGTTGGACGAAGCTGGCGCACCAGCAGGCGGGGCCGGCGAGGCACTCGGCTTCGGCTCCCCCGCCGGCTTCGCCTGCGCGGCGGGCGGTGAGCCGGCCGGCTTCGGCTCGCCCTCTGGCTTCGGTTCGCCGGCCGGCTTTGCCTCGGCAGCGCGGGCCGGCGCGGCACCGGCCATCGGCTCCAGCAGGTCCGTCACGATCCAGCCCGTCGCGCCGCCAGCCACATCACTCACGTTGCGCCAGCGCCGGCCGCCACCTTCGCGCTCCGCACCAATCACCTCAAGCTCAGTGCCCTCCTTGATCGTTCGCACCAGCGCCGCCGTGGGCGACGGCTCGGACCGCATGTTGGCCCCCTGGCCGTCCGTCTTCACCACCCGGGCGCGCTCGCCGCCGAGGCCGGCCGGGACCGCCGTCGGGTTCAAGCTCGGTGGCGGGATGCGCGTTGGCGGGGCGGACGGGGTCGGGCTGGCCGCGGCAAGAGCCGGCGGGCTGGCGATACTGCGGGCGGCCACTGGCTCCGGCGAGTTCATCGGCTTCGGGGGCGGCAGCAACGTCGGCGAGGCGGCAGCCTGCGTCTCGGGCGGGACCGCCGGCGCGCTGAGCATGCCACAGCCCGACATGAGCGCCGTCGCCAGCGCCAGCGAGCAGAACACCGCCCGGGTCACGCCGCGCACGTTGGAACGTCTCACCACTACTCCCAGCGAAAGGTTCGAGCGGCAGCCAGCGGCGCGGCGACAGCCCAGGCGATCAGCACGCCCCAACTGAGCAGCGGCGTCGCCTCAGTCGCGCCCAGCACGCTCCGCAGGACATCAGCAAGGGCTGTACTCGGCAACAGCGCGGCCGGCCCGGTCAGCCACGGCCCCAGGTGCGTGGTGGGGAACACGATGCCCCCAAGCAGCAAGAACAGGAGGTACAGGCCGTTCGCAACGGCCAGCGTCGCCTCGGCGCGCAGGGTACCCGCCATCAGCAGCCCCAACCCGCCGAACGCCGCCGTGCCCAGTAGCAGCACCAGGGGCACCAGCACGACTGCGCCGGTCGGCCGCCACCCGAGCATTGTCGTGGCGATCCCAACAATCAGCAGCGTCTGCACAGCCTCCAGCACGACGACCGACAGGATCTTGGCGAGCAGCAGGCCACTCCGGGGTAATGGAGACGCCCCAAGCCGCTTCAGCACCTTGTAGAAGCGCTCGAACGCCGTGGCGATGCCGGTGCTGACCATCGCCGTGGACATGATCGCCAGGGCCAGGATACCCGGCACCAGGAATTCGGCGCGGCGGTCAGGCGGAACGGGCATCAGGTCAACCAGCCCGAAGAAGAGCAGCAACACCGGCGGGATGATGAGCGTAATCAGGACGCTCTCGCCGCGACGGAGCGCCAGGCGCAGTTCGATGCGGGTCTGGGCCAGCACCATCTGGAGCAGCGGCGCGGCAACGGCGGCCGGCACGCGCGGCACCAGGGGCACGCTGGCAGCAACCGGGCCGGGAGCGACCGGCAGGGTGCTGGCTGGCGACCGCACGTCAGTCACGGCGGCGGCCCCCCGGCGTCGCGGTGCCGTTTCCATTGTCGGTAGTCAGGTGTAAGAACACGTCTTCCAATGATTGCCGCCCGACGCGTAGCTCGGCCAGCAGCGCGTCGTGCTCGGCCAGCCAGGACGCCAGCCCCGCGACCGTGGCGGGGCTGATCCGTCCGTCTGCGACGTACTCGCCAGGCCGGACCTCGCGCACATCGGTCAGGCCCAGCCGCGCTGCCAACTCCTGCAGGGGCAGGGCGGCCGGGGCACGAAACCGAAGTTCATCGGGCGGGCCGGCCGTGCGCCCGAGCGCAGCCGGCGTGTCGAGCGCCACCAGCCGCCCGCCATCCACAATCGCCACGCGGTCGGCAAGCTCCTCGGCCTCTTCCATGAAGTGCGTCGTCAGCAACACCGTCACGCCGTCGCGTTTCAGCCCCCGCACGATCTCCCAGGTGGCGCGGCGGGCCTGGGGGTCCATGCCGGCGGTCGGCTCGTCCAGGAACACCAGCGACGGCCGGCCAACGAGCGCCAACGCCAGCGACAGGCGCTGCTTCTGGCCGCCGGAGAGCGCGCGGTAGCGGGTCTTCACGGCATCATCCAGGCCGACCAGCCGCAACAGCGCACGCGGATCGGCCGGGGCGGCGAAGAAGCTGGCGAAAAGCTCCAGCGCTTCCAGTGGCAGCACCGACGGACCGACGCCGCCGTCTTGCAGCATCACGCCGATCAGCGGCTTGAGGCGTCGGGCGTCGCGCATCGGGTCCAGCCCCAGCACGCGCACCTGCCCGGCAGACGGCGCGCGGTACCCTTCGAGGATCTCGACCGTCGTGGTCTTGCCAGCCCCGTTCGGCCCGAGCAAGGCGAACACCTCGCCGCGCTGGACCTCGAAGCTCAGGTCGTCCACCACCGCACGGTCACCGTAGCGCCGCACGAGGCCGTCCACGATGATGGCCGGCGCGTGCGCTGACGCCAGGGGGTCGGCGGCGGAAATCGGCAGGCTGGTGGTCGTCATCTGGCTACAATGACCCCGAGAGGTCGCGGGTGGTCGCTCGGCCGCCCCCACAGAAGCGCCTCGCCCCTACTGTGCCACCCCAGGCAGTCCCGGCGCCCTCCCGGGCGGCCTACCGCCCCCCGCAGAGGTGCCCCACCATGCCGACGCGTGTCCCCGGTCCCGAATGGGTCGCGATACTGAACACCACGCTGATCGTTATCAGTGGTGTCTTCCTGTTGATTGGGTACTACTTCATTCGACAGCGGAAGATTGAGTTTCACAAGCGAAGTATGCTCACCGCCACGGTGTTCGCGGCATTGTTTCTGGTGGTCTACGTGACGCGCGCGCTGCTCTTCGAGACGAAAGTGTTCGCGGGCGACGGCTGGGTACGCGCCGTGTACCTGATTATCCTGGTCAGCCACACGATTTTGGCGATCCTGGTGGGGCCGTTTGCGCTGGTCACGCTGCGCCGGGCCTTGAAGGGCGACTTCCCGAAGC
>JBBQBU010000606.1:0-3405 GCA_038318015.1 Chloroflexota bacterium
ACGGCCGCGCGGCTCTGGGCGAAGACCTCGACCGGCGGCGTAGCGACCATGAAGGAGCTTGCCACGGCCCGGCTCGCCAACACGAACGCCTCGGTGGTGGCGGCGCAGGTAGCCGACTTGATGTTCAGCGCGGCCGGCGGCACCGCAATCTCGCAGCACAGCCCCATCGAGCGGCTCTGGCGCGACGCCCACGCCGCAGCCCAGCACGCAACAGCGTCCGTACCCACCTATGACCAGTGGGGCCGGGTGCTGCTCCACCCCGACCCGGAGTCGCTGCCAAAGCAGCCAGGGCCGCCGTTGCTGTAGGGTCGTGCTGCTGGCACGCCCGCGTCTTGCGCGTCGAAAGGTTCGGCGGGGAGGCTCTCGATCTCGAAGGGGCGTGCCGGCGACACGCCCCCACGAGACAGTCTACGGGGCAACGCCCTCGCAAGACCGGCTACGGCTTGATGAGCACCTTGATCGCCTGTCCCTGCTCCTGGACGGCGAACGCCTCGCGGGACTGGTCGAGCGCGAACTCGTGGGATACCAGCGCGCGGCGGTCCACCTTGCCGGCCGTCACAAGGCCCAGGCCGTGCCGAAAGTACGCTGGCGGCCCGCCCCATGAGCCGAGCAGCCGGACGTTCTTCCGCACGATGATGTTGCGGTCCAGCGGGCCGGGGTGCTCGAAGAGCGCCACCAGCACGAGGCGGCCGTCGGCCTGCTTGAGCATCTGGAGCCCCTGCTGCGACGAGTTCACCGCGCCGGCACAATCGAGCACCGCATCGACGTTGCCGCCGCGATAGCCCAGGCGCGGCACAGCCTGTTCCCCGACCAGCGCCATTACGCGCTCGACCGGGTCGTCCTGGGTGAAGTCCACCACGTCGTCAGCGCCCTGCTGAAGGGCCATCGCCAGGCGCGCCGGTAGGCCGTCCACGACGATCACACGCACGCCGGTTGTCGTCGCCCGGATCGCCTGGACTGCGCCCAGGCCGATGATCCCTGCCCCGAGGATGACGACTGTCTGGCCGGGCTGCGGGTCGGCCTCGGCGACGCCGTGCAACGAGGTGGCGAACGGCTCGAGCGTGGCGGCCTCCTCAAAGCTCACGTGGTCCGCCAGCGGGTAGACGTTCTGGTCGGCGGCCTCCACCAGCACGTACTCGGCGTACGCGCCGCGCCCGACGCCGGTCAGTCGGTCGCCGACCTTCACGCTGGTTACTTCCGAGCCGACCTCGGCCACGACGCCGCCCCATTCGTGGCCCATCACGCGGCCGTCGCGCCCTGGCAGCACCCGCCCGAGATCCTCGAACAGGCCGTACCGGTAGGTGTGGAGATCAGAGCCACAAATGCCGCACGCGCGCACACTGACCAGGAGATCGTGCGGGCCGGGCTCGGGGCGGGGCACATCCTCGACGCGGATATCGCGCGGGCCGTAGTAGACGGCAGCCTTCATCGCTGGCCTCCTGCATCAACAGTTGTGGGTGACAGGTGCTGGGTTCTGGGGAGAGGGGGAATCGTGATTGGTCAGGCTCCAGAACCACATGCCCGAGGTTCCGGTGCGTACGGGGCCAGCACGCAGTGTCGTGGAGGTCGTACCAAGCACCCGAGCAGCACGCCTCTCGCCTCTCGCTTCTCGCCCCCCGTCACTGGCTCCGCGCATAGGTCCGCATACCGCTGAACAGCGCCCAGGCCTCGCCCCGCTCATTCTTCAGGAAGCGGATCGACTCGTCGGTGTCCGGCAGCAGGAAGCAGTCGTCGTCGTAGGGACGGGTCGGCAGCAGCGTGTCGGCCATCGCGACGAGCAGCGTGCCGCCGCGCTCGGCCACCCGCACCGTCACGCCCGGCTGTCCTTCATAGGTCCCGACGTACTGCCAGAGCACCCGTCGATCCACCGCATGCTCGGGGTAGGACTTCCAGGGCGCCTCGGGCGCGCGACGGAGCGCGGCATTCACCAGCCCGTAGGCAAGCTTCATCGCCGGCGCGTTCGCCAGATTGGTCAGCACCACGGCGGTCAGCCCGCGCTCCGGGACGACGACAACCTGGGTCGAAACGCCCTTGTTGCCGCCGCCGTGCTCCACGATCCGGCCAACCTCCGGCACGTCAAGAATCCGCAGGCCGTAGCCATATCCGCCTCCGGTCGGGATCGGCTGGTGCGGCCCGGTCATCTGCGCGATGCCGGCCTCGGAGAGCGCGCGCGTGCCGTGCGAGTCGCCACCGGTGCGGTACAGCTCCAGATAGCGCAACAAGTCCTGCGTCGTAGACTTGAGGCCACCGTTGCCAAACATGCTGCCCTGGTCCCACCAAGCCGGCGACGGGAAGACCACCCGCTTGCCGCCACGCGTGTCCACGGCGTAGGGAACCACCTCCGGCTCCTGCGGGCGCGTCGTACGGGTGTACAGCCCGGTGCGGGCCATCCCCAGCGGATCGAGGACGTTCGCTTGCAGGTAGGCGGCGAACGACTGCCCGCTGGCCCGCTCCACGATGGCGGCCAGCAGCACATACCCCTCATTCGAGTAGTTGATAATGTTGCCCGGCGCACCGAGCGCCCGGAACGATTGGCGCGCCATCAGGGCTAGCAGATCATCGTAGGTGTCGATCTGCTCCCAGGTGCGGATGTCCTTCGTGACGCTCATCGGGATGGGGTGCATGCGGTCAAGGTCGGGGTCGGCGCAGATGCTGGCGGCCCGTGCGTGCAGCAGCGCCGGCTCGGGCGGCAGGCCGCTGGCGTGGGTCATCAGATGATGAATCGTGATCTGCGGTGACTTGTCGGCGTCCTCGGGGCGGGGCAGCCGAAAAGCCGGTAGCCAGCGCACCACCGGATCATGCACGGTGAGCTTGCCGGCTTCTTGCAGCTGCATGATCGCCAGGCACGGGAACGACTTGGTGACGGACCCGAGGCCGAAGCGCGTGTCCGGGGTGACCGGTAGTTGCCCGTTGGCGTCGCGGTGGCCGAAGCCGTGTTCGTAGATGATTGCACCGTCACGAGCCAGCGCCACCGCCGCGCTCGGGATGCCGCTCTGCCCGATGAGATCGTGGGCGAAGTCCTCGTACTGCCGTGACCAGCCGTCGTCACGCACGAAACACGCCTCCACAGCGAGGAGTTTAGATCGTTGCACACGTACGGTAGTCGATTTGCACGGCTGCGTGCGCGTCATTGCCCTGTCATTGCCCAACCAAAAGGCGCGCAACCGTGGCCGGCAGGATGACATCAAGGCTGGCAAGCATGGCATTGCCTGCTTCACGCACACAAGTGCCGCGCTACGGCACTGCGGTTGGTTCCAGCACCAACAGGCGGGCGCGCAGTCCAAGAATGAGGTCGGCGGGCAGGCGGGCCGGGTCAGCGTTCAGAAACGTGGGAATGCCGGCCTGCAGCCGCTCGTCAAGGAGCGCCAGCAGCGCCGCCGTCGCAACAACCGTCTCGCCGGACAG
>JBBQBU010000607.1:0-3402 GCA_038318015.1 Chloroflexota bacterium
AGACGCAGCCACGGCTTCATACGGTCAACTCCCGACACCTGGAGTGGCATAGTTGTCTGCTTGTCACAAGAGGAGCAGGACAACTTGCCCGCGAGTGTACCGGATCTTGTGGCTGACTGGTTATCGCCGGGGCGGTGTCGCGGGCCGTCGTGTGCGACGACGAGAGGCCCGTGGTCCTCGTTGGGTAGCACCACGGGCCTCTATCCTGGCTGTCGAGGAGACGCGCCTTAGCGCAGCTCGGCGGGGTCGCTGCGGTCGCCGGCATGTTCGCCGGGGTCGGCCGTTGGCGGGGCTGTGCGCGCCTGCTCAATCAGTTTGTCGTCGCCGGGCGCCGGCGGCTTCGCGACGCGCGCCGAAGCTGGCGCATATGTCCGCTTGTCACGGCCCGGATCGTCCTGTGCCGCGTCCTTCTCGTCGCCAGTCAGTGGCCGCTCTGGAGTGTTCAGCAGCGCATTCACCACATCGTCGCGCGACGCGTCGCTGCCGCGCTCGTGTTCAGGTACGACGGTGCCCCGGTTCGGGTCGCGCGGTCGGTCTGGGGGATATGGGCGGTCTTGCAGGTACGGGTCGGGGGGGAGCGCCATGCTATCCACCTCTTCTCTTGTGGCGGCATCCACGCTCTGTCACGGGGTGTCGGTGGGGCGTGTCGCCGCGCGTCTTTGACTATGAGACGCAAGAGATGTGCCCGCGATCTATAATGGCTGCGGTTCCGACCTTAACAGTTCGAGCGGAGCGTACGCCCGTCACCCGACGACGGGGCATTTCCGGACCGGACCGGTTCGCTCAGGGGGTCACGGCGATGGATCTCGGCCTTGAAGGCAAAGTAGCGATCATTACCGGCGGCAGCGCCGGCATCGGCTACGCGGCGGCGCGCTCGCTGGCCCGTGAGGGCGCGCGGGTCGTCATCTGCGCGCGGCGAGCCGATGCGCTGGCGGCAGCGGCCGGGGCGCTACGCGAGGAGACCGGCGGCGAGGTCGTGGATGTGGCCGGCGACGTGAGCCGCGACGCTGACATCAACGCGCTGTTTGACGCGACGCTGAAGCGGTTCGGCCGCCTGGACATCCTGGTCAACAACGCCGGCAAGTCGCACGCCACCGCGCTGTCAGCCGTCGATGATGCTGGCTGGCAGGACGACCTGGACCTCAAGCTGTTCGCGGCAATTCGCACGATGCGGCTGGCTGCGCCGCACCTCCATGCGGCCGGCGGCGGCTCGATCATCAACGTGGTGAATATCGCGGCGAAGGCACCAGGGGCCGGCTCAATGCCGACATCGGTCAGCCGCGCGGCGGGCATCGCCCTGACGAAGGCCGCATCGAAGGATCTCGCGCCGGACAACATCCGCGTGAACGCCGTGTGCATCGGCCTCATCAAGAGTGACCAGCATCACCGACGCGCGGTGGCAGCCAATCGGCTGGACGACCTGGACGCCTTCTACGACGAGATGGCCCAGGGGCGCGTGCCGCTCGGGCGAGTGGGCGAGGCCGAGGAAGCCGGCGACCTGATCACGTTCCTGGCGTCGGATCGGGCGCGCTACATCACCGGCACGGCTATCAACATCGACGGCGGCACGTCGGCGGTCGTGTAGTAGAGTGACATCGCCTTTGTTCCCTGTTGGCGCGCCACCCTGCGGCATGAGATGTGCAAAGTGCAGGCGCTCGGCGGGGATTCGTTACAATCAGCCGCCGCTTGGCCGCCGGGCTGCGGGGAGGTAAGCGTGGGCGCATCACGGAGCGCCGGATCGCGACGGGTCCAGCGTGCCCTCGAAGTGTGTACGGGCGGGCTCACCTGGGCGATCCTAACGTCGCCGCTCTGGGGCGCGATCCTGGCGCCCAGCTTTCTGGTCTATTTCCTGTTTCTGTTTAACGCCTACTGGGTGTACAAGTCGGGGAACATGGCGGTATCAGCCCTCATGGGCTACCGTCGCCTGGCGCTCGGCCAGAAAGTTGATTGGCTGGGGGCCGTTCAGGGTGTTGAGGGGTGGAACCGCATCCATCATCTGGTGATGGTGCCGACATACCGTGAGCCGCCCGAAGTGCTGGAGGTGATGCTCGACCACCTTGCCGCGCAGGACTTCCCGCGTGAGAACGTGTCGGTGGTGCTGGCCTTCGAGGAGCGCGACCTGGGTGCGCGCGAGCGGGCGGCGCGGCTGGTCGGGCAGTTTGAGGGGACGTTCCGCAACCTCTGGGTGACGTATCACCCAGACCTTGAGGGCGAGATTCGCGGGAAGTCCTCGAATCTGGCGTATGCGGCGCGCTGGGCGAAGCACGCGTTGGTGGACGAGCAGGGCGTGGACATTTGCGATGTCGTCGTGACCGTCTGCGATGCGGACTCGCGGCTGCACCCGAAGTACCTGAGCGCCCTGTCGTTCGGGTTCATGACGAACCCCTCGCGGCGCTACGCCATCTGGCAGCCGGCCCTGATGTTCTACTCGAACATCTGGCGCATCCCGCCCATCGCGCGGATCAGCGCCGGGCTGTACTCAGTCTGGCAGTTGTCGCGGTTGGTGGCACGGTACAAACTGGTCACGCAGTCCACCTACTCGCTCGGCCTCTCGACCTGTCACGCGGTCGGCTACTGGGACGTGGATGTCATCCCGGAAGACTCCCGCATGTTCTTCAAGGTGTTCTTTACGCTGGGGCATGAGGAGGAAGTTCGCGTCGAGCCGATCTACCTGCCGGTCCTGGCCGATGCCGCAGAAGGCCCGGACTTCTGGTCCACGGTGGCCAGCCACTACCGCCAGACGCGCCGATGGGCGTGGGGCGTCTCTGATGTGCCCTACGTGGTGCGGAAGGCGTTCGAGCGGCGGGCGGTGCCGCTGTGGGCGCGGCTGCGGCGCGTGACGTTCTACGTTGAGGAGCACGTTTGCTGGCCGACGCACTGGTTCCTGCTGACCATTGGCGCGAACCTCGTCGCCTATTTCTCGCCGGCGGCGCTCCAGGTGCCGTCGACGGTCCTGCTGATGGGCGTCTCGGCGTGGCTGCTGACGCTTTGCCTGCCGTCGCTCGCGGTCATCGTGATTCTGGATCGGCGACTTCGGCCGCCCAGTCCGGAGCCGCAGACGTGGTGGGACCATCTGGTAAACGTGTGCATCTGGCTGTTCCTACCGGTGGTTGGCTTGATTTTGACGACGCTGCCGGCGCTCGACGCGCACACACGGCTGATGCTCGGCAAGTACCTGCACTATCAGGTGACGGAGAAGCTGCCGGCCGAACGGCACTACGTCGCGCCAAGCTGGACGGACGGCGCGTCCTCGGCCGGGGCCGCATAGGCGAGGCGGCCCTCACCCCCGGGCCCCTCTTCCCGCAAGCGGGAGAGGGGGAGTAGCCACCACCCGACGCCGTATACTCCGGCGTCGTGAGCACATCGCACGCGCGCAACCTGCCCTGTGACTCGTCGGCTGCC
>JBBQBU010000608.1:0-3393 GCA_038318015.1 Chloroflexota bacterium
CCACCGCTCATGCCCTCTTCCCAGGCAGCCACCAGCAGCCACAGCCCCGCCAATGCCAGGAACGTGAGGCCCAGCCAGACCAGGGCCGACGATACCGGGTTCCCCGCGCGTGTTTCCATGTGGCGGATGGTACTTTAACGCCGGCCGCTGACGTAGATCAGCATGGTGGGTTTGCCATCAGGCAGCAGGATCGTGCGGATCGGCTCGGCGTTGGGGAACAGGTCGCGCCCTTCGCCGGCCGTCACCCAGACGAGGTGGTTGCCCGGCTGCTCCAACAAGTCGCGGATGCGGCCGAAGCGGTACGGGCCGATTTCGCCGCGCGACCGGACGGTCGGCTGCTGCACGTGGATGGGTGCGCGCTGGTATGTGGCGGGATCGGCAACACCGAAGAACAGCACGAGCATGTGTGGTGTCGGCAGCCGGTCGGAGACGAGTACATCGTCGTGGGAAGCGCGGTTGTTTTCCAAGAATGCCACGGCCTCGCGCGAACCGTAGAGCCAGTCGTCAGCCGCGTAGACTGGATAGTGGATGTAGAGCGCCTGTGCCACCAGGGCCGCAGTTACCAGACCAGCGGCCAGCAGCGCCGACGCCGCCACTCGGCGCGTAGTCGCCCGCCACGGTGCTGCCAGTTCGGCCAGCCAGGCCGCCCCGAGGCCGCTCAGGAGTTGCCATGCGGGGATCGCGCCGAGCAGCAGCGCCGATGACGGACTCTCGCGGTGCAGGGCGGCGCTGGCCGGGGCCGCAACCAGCCACCAGAGGCAGAACAGGCCGTTGCGGCTCGGCCGGCGTGCGACGGCGACCAGCCCCGCCAGCACCAGCGGTACCATGATCGGCAGCACCGGCCCGAACTCGGCCAGCCGATGGTGGTTCGTCGGCTCGCTGCCCCAGACCAGAAAGCCCGGCCCGAAGTATGACGCGAAGTTCGCTAATGCGTATGGCACTAGCGCCAGCCCCTTGTGTCGATCCAGCGGCACTACCGTTTGCAGGCGGGCCTGTCCCGCCAGCGTCAGTCCGAAGGCGACCAGCGGCAGCGCGCACACGACCAGCAGCGCGGCCCCGGCCACGGCCCAGCGCCAGCGTCGAGCGAGGTCGCGCCACCAGAGCGCGACGAATCCGGCTACCAGCAGCGGCACCAGCAGCCGCGCGAAGGCGTAGCTGTACAGCCCGACGCCGAGTATCAGCCCCGCCAACAGCAGCGACGGCCCGTGCTGTCGTCCGCGCAGCAGCAGCCAGATGCCCACTGCTAGGAACAACGGCAGGAGCACCCACTCGGCTCCGCTCCGGCTCGGGAGGATGTGCCACGGCGAGATGGCGACCAGCGCCGCCCCGACCAGCGCCGCCGCAGGCCCGAACACCTGACGGCCGCAGAGGAACGTCGCGCCCACCGTGGCGATGCCGGCCAGCGCGGCCGGTAGCCGGACCGCCGTTTCAGTGAGGCCGAGCAGTGCAATCGACGGCACCACCAGCAGCGTGTAGAGGATCGGGGTGAAATCGTCGATCCCCTCGGGGAAGAGCGGCCACGGTACGCCGTACTGGTCGGCACCCGTCAGGAGCAGCGCATAGGCGTCGTAGCCGCGCGACGCTTCATCCAGGAAGAAGCCGTTCGGCACCTGCCCGAGCAACGGCAGCCGAAAGAGCGCAGCGACGAGCAGGATGCCCGCCAGCACCAGGAGTTCGTTCCTGCTGATCCGTGCGCTGCTGCCGGCGTACGTCACGGCGGCACCGGCAATCGTGGCTGCCGCTGCGTCCTGCGTCGGTGCCACGCTCATGGCGTGACCTGGACGGTGCCTAGTGGCAACTCAGCTAGCGGCTGCCCCCGCAGGCGCGCTTCGGACGCGCCCGGCTCGCTGATGCCGCCGCGCGCAAGGTTGCGACCGTACACCCGTACGCGCAGCGGATAGCTGCCCGGCGGGACGGATGCAGGCACCGCGAGGCGTATCCGCTGCTCAATCACATCGCCGGCCTGCCAGAACGGCAACGGCGCGAACCAGTCACCCGGTCGCCGCACCTCCGACAGCACGTCGCCGCCCGGTGCGGCCAGCGCCGCGACGACCAGCAGCTCCCGTTCTACGTCGGGCATCGGAGCGACGGCCCGCCAGCGCAATCCGACATCCAGCGCGCCGCCCGCGCGCACGGCTGACTGCGCCGGCACCTCACCCGACGACCCCAGCGCCAGCCCCGTTCCGACTGTGATCTCATTTGCTGTCGCAGCGACCGCCGATTGCGTCACAGTTGCCGGCACGTCGAGGGTGCCGAGCGCGACCGGCTCAAGCTCGGCCGGTCGGTCGAAGACGAGGCGCAGATCAGCCGGGCCAGCCGGAAACGCGGCGGGCAGCCGTACGCTGACGGCGGTCTGGAGGATCTCGCCGCGCTCCCAGAGGCGGCTGAGCGGCTCGTAGATCCACGGCGCGCGGTGTACGGTGCCATCGGCCGCCGCCACCTCGACGCTGGCGCGGTAGCCGGCCGCTGAGGCCTGGCGCACCAGCCAGATCAGCCGCAGCCCGGCCACACCGTCACGGCTGAGGCGGCTCGTGTCGCGTTGCACATCCAACAGCGACAGCGGCAGCCCCACCACGTCACCACGACCCGTGGCGAGAGTCGGGGATTGGCCCGCCCCGTCTTGTGCCGACAGCGGCGTCCGGTCGGCGGGGCTGACCAGCGAGACGACGAGGCCCATCGTCGCGCAGCCGAGCAGGATACGGCGCGGCTCCAGGCGTCGTGGCGTTGCACTCCCGAGCAGCACCAGCAGCATGATGCTCAGGACGGACACACTTGATGCGACCATCCGCAGCGGCGTCCACTCCCAGGCCAGTTCAACGTGGTGCATCCCCATCGGCACGTCAATCGTCAGCAGGCCAAGCGGACCGCTGGCCGCGACCGGCCACACATCCCCCTCAATGCGCGCGACCCAGCCCGGAAACGCGAACTGCTGGACCACCAAACGATCAGCCGTCGGCGCGTCTACGTCGAAGCTGATGCGGTCGGCCCGCCAGCGAACAGAGTAGACGTGTACGGCCATCGGCGGGGCTGCTGGCTGTCGCGCCGCGCCACCGCCCGCGTCAAGGATCGTCTTCCGGAGGCGCGCTGCGTTGCGCTGCCCGCTTGCCACCGGCAGATACTCGCCGCTGTGCGTCGTCCCGAGGCCATAGTCCGCTAACTCGGCGCGGGCGATGCTTTCGACCGACAACAAATGGTCGCTGACCGGCACTGGCTCAGGATCGAGCCGTGCCGTAGCCGTCACGACCGAGGCGACGACGATCAGTGTAGCGGCTGCTGCCTGTAGCGGTCGGGTCCAGGCGAGGCGCTCGCCCCGTAGCCCGGCCAGCAGCGCCGAGCCGAGGCCGAGCAGCGCGAGCAGCCGCCACGGAAACTGCACGAACGCCAGGAGTGGCA
>JBBQBU010000609.1:0-3378 GCA_038318015.1 Chloroflexota bacterium
TGAGCGGGGCGTTTTGATGACTAGTGGGTCACGCTGCATTTCGCTGAAAGTGAGTCGCGAGAGGCGCACTGTATGGTAGGAGCGGAGAGTCATGGCAACCATGCAGAAGAAGCGCGTGCGGCCGCTGACGATTGCGAAGCAGCGTGAGTTGAAGCGGATCACGAAAGCGAGCAGCGAGCGTGTGGATCGGGTGCGTCGGGCCATGGCGGTGTTGGCGGTGGCGCGGGGAGAGTCGTTCTCGGCGGCAGCGCGAGCGGCCGGCTTTCGGAGTCCGGGCGCGGTAACGGATCTGGTACGACGGTTCAATCGTGACGGGCTGAAGGCGCTCGGGATTGCGGCCGGGCGAGGTCGACGACCGATCTACGATGCGGCGGCACGGGCCCGGATCGTGGCGACCGCGCAGCACCCTCCGGATCGGAAGGCCGATGGGACGGCAACGTGGTCGCTGAGCATTTTGGAGCGGACGCTCCGCCGCGAGGGGCTGCCGCAGGTGGGCGCGACGACGATTCGCCGGGTGCAGCACGCGGCCGGCAGTTCGTATCAGCGCACGCGGACGTGGTGTTCGACGGGGACGGCGCAGCGCAAGCGCAAGGCCGGGGTGGTCCAGGTGGTCGATCCGAAGATGGAAGAAAAAAGGGGGCCATCAAGCAAGCGTACCGGCTAGGTGAGGCGGCCGGCCTCCCGGTCTGGTGCCAGGATGAGGCCGGCCCCTACCAGGCGGTTCCCCAGCCAGGGACCGGCTGGGCACCCGTCGGCAAGCCTGTGCGCCAGCCGCATGAGTACATCCGTGGCGGGACAGCCAAGCTGCTGACGTTGTTCCGTCCGGCCACGGGCGAGGTGCGAGCCAACGGCGTCACCAACGCCGTGCTGCACCCCTGGCTCCAGGCCGAGCTGACCCAGGTGCTCGCAACACACCCACCCGTCGCCAGCCCGGAGGACCAACGCTCACCCCTAGCGCAGTGGGCAACCTGGCTCGGCCACGAACCGACCGAGTCGCTGCCGCCGCTCCGTCTGCTGCTGGTCTGGGACAATCTGGCCGGCCACCTGAGTTGGTCGATCGTCCGCTGGCTGCTCCAGCACGGCGTCATGCCGCTCTCTATGCCGATCAGCGGCTCCTGGCTCAACATGGCCGAGTCGATCCAGCGCATCCTCGTCCGCCGCGCGCTCGACGGCCAGCATCCGCAGTCCCAGGACGACCTGATTGCCTGGCTCGACGACACCGTCGCCGGCTGCAACGCCAACCCAACCCCCTTCGTCTGGCACAGCAAGCGCTTCGAACGCCGCCAGCGCGCTAGGCAGCGCCGCCTCGGTGGCTCACCCGCCTCACACGCCCAATCTCAATCCATTGCAGCGTGACCCACTAGAGTCAGCGAGATTGGTTCGCCAACCCCATCCCCTCATCGTCCGTCCTGAACGGGTCGTCCGCGCCGTCGATCCACATTGATCAGTTGCTGCCCTGGACAGTCGCCACGGCTGCGAATTCGTGCTCTGTCCAGGTTAGGATCAGAGGTGCTTCAAGGATCCAGGTCGACACACTCGCCGCCGCCAGCCGAATTCGTCCACTGACTGCAAAATCCAGGCCGAATCCGGGAATATGGACGGCGCAATTGCGATTACAGTTCATGAGTGAACTATGAAAGCCCAGACTGCACGCCGCTCCACCACCCATCGGCCAGATAGCGCGGTTCGCGCGTGGCTCCGACTTGCACGGGTCTACCAAAAGATCGAGCAGGCGGCCACCGACGAATTTCGCGCCGCCGGCCTCAGCGTCGGGAAATTTGACATGTTGGCACAGATCGGGGCTGCCGAAGGCTCCAGCCAACAGCAGATTGCCGACGCGCTGTTGGTCACGAAGAGCAATGTCACCCAGTTGCTGGATCGCATGGAGCGGACCGGACTGGTGGAGCGGCAGCAGCATGGGCGCACGAATCACCTGTATCTCACTGTGGAGGGCCGCCGCCTGTACGACCAGATTGTCCCCGCCCATGAGCGGCACATTGCCCAACTGCTGGCTTCGCTGACCCCCGAGGAAGTGGCAGCGCTTGGTGCCACCCTCCGCAAACTTGACCACTCCCTGCGCTGAAGGCGACCCGCCTTCTCTTTTGCGCCTAAGTTTAGGACTAAACATAGCGTCAAGTTCAGTCCTGAACAGTGGTCCCGCCCGCCGCGCCTGCCGCAATCGTGCGTCTCGCGCCGCTCAGACGCACGCGCCTTTCAGCTTCAAGGAGCACCCGCATGACATCCGCCACCCAGACCGCCACCACCACCTGGACTATTGACCCCGCGCACTCCGTCGTCGAACTTGCCGTCAAGCACCTGATATTCTCGACCGTCAAGGGCCGCTTCCCGAACGTCACCGGCACCATCACGCTGAACGAGAGCGACCTGAGCGCCTCGTCGGTGACCGCCGACATCCAGGCCGCCAGCATCCACACCGGCGAGGCCACCCGTGACAACCACCTGCGCTCGGCCGACTTTCTGGATGTCGAGACGTACCCAGCCATCACCTTCCGCTCGACCGGCGTCGTGCCACAGGGCCGCGAAAAGTTCATCATCGTGGGCGACCTGACGCTGCACGGCCAGACCCAGGAAGTGTCCCTGAACGCCGAGTTGCTCGGGCAGGGCGCCGACCCGTGGGGCAGCCAGCGCGCGGGCTTCACGGCCAGCACCACGATCAACCGGAAGGACTTCGGCCTGACCTGGAATCAGGCGCTCGAGACCGGCGGCATGCTCGTGAGCGATCAGGTGAAAATCAGCCTGGAGATCCAGGCGACCCAGCAGGCCAGCTAACCAACCGCTCGCTAGCCCCGCCTGCCGCAAGAGGGGGCGCACCCGGCCGGGTGCGCCCCCTCTTCCGAAGTGTGCGCGTGGCACAGGATGTGCGCCGTACACCTTTCATGCAGGGCGAGGCGTGGCACAACCAGTCGGGAGGCACGGCGACCGCAACGATCGAGGACGGGGACGCTGGCGAGCGCCGCATCGACGGGCGCTACCGGCTGCTGGAGCCGCTCGGACGTGGCGGCATGGGGCGCGTATATCGCGCGCACGATGAGCTACTGAACCGATTCGTGGCCGTCAAACTCATCTACCGCGACGCCATTAGCGACGCCGAGTTGCGCCGGGCCTGTGCCGCAGAGGCTCGCGCCGCCGCCCGCCTGACCCATCCTGGCATCGTCCGCATCCTCGACAGCGGCATCGACGACGGCCAGTGCTTCGTCATCATGGCGCTCGCACATGGCCTCCCGCTCTCCACCATTCTGGCCGAGAGCGGCCCACTGCCGGTTGACCGTGCGCTCGGTCTTGCGGCCCAGGCCGCCGATGCGCTGCATGCCGCGCACGAGGCCGGCGTCGTGCACTGCGATGTCAAACCGGCCAACC
>JBBQBU010000610.1:0-3370 GCA_038318015.1 Chloroflexota bacterium
CGGCTTCCGAACCACCACCGGGGCTGAC
This sequence comes from Chloroflexota bacterium, assembly GCA_038318015.1. Taxonomy (GTDB): domain Bacteria; phylum Chloroflexota; class UBA6077; order UBA6077; family JACCZL01; genus JADZEM01. Next base: position 29 of record JBBQBU010000610.1, read on the forward strand.
CGCTTCTCACGGATCCGTGGCTACATCTCCACCCTGCGTAAACAGGGCATCCCGACCTTTGCTGCCCTCGCTAACACCCTCTCCGGCACCCCACCCATGCCCGCTACCACCTATAGATCGTCAGATAATGTTCTGTAATCCGGCGGCCCTCCACCAGGAGAGGAGGAGGCGGAATTTTCCAGAAGGTTTCCTGAAGATCTATAGCTCGGTCGTCCCCCTCGTCATCCCATGACCCTGCACCACAACCGGTTGTGCTCGTTCTGAGTGCAGCCCACAACCGGCTGTTGCTAGGCAGTTACCAGGATGTGCGGATTGCTACCAGCACCATCCCTGGTCAGACGCTGGGCCGCATGCGCCCAAGCGTGGTCAGGCGGTCTGCGGGGCCACCATGAAGCAGTCGGCGCGCGGCTCACCGCGATCGCCGCGCGTCATGCGCTGCACGGACGCCAGTTCAAAGCGCACCGCGCGCGACGACGCCGTAGCCCGGCTGCGCTCGCCCGCGTAGCGCGTTTTGTCGGACGGCAGCGGATCGTTCGCGAGTACCCGGTCAAGCTCCACGCCGACCAGGACGATGGCGTGGTCGCCGGTGTAGCCGCCGACGTTCCCCGATAGCCCGTCTGCCCGGCGCAGCGGCGCGTAGCTGCCGAACAGGATCGACGGCACGTCGTCGGCCAGCGCGATCAGGCACTCATCGAGCGTCCCCAGCATCGGCGGCAGCCCGAACGCGAACGTCAGCACCAGGTACGCCAGCGCCGGCGACATGCCAACGGCGAGGTCGCGGCCGTTCGGGGCAAAGACGTTCCAGATCAGCCCGCCCAGCGGGTCTGTGTCGACCTCCTCCCAGAGCGTCGTAAACAGCCCCTCGTCCAGGGCGGCGATGCGCTCACGGGCCAGCCGATACGCCACATCGGCCACGTAGCGCGGGGCCTGGACCGCCGAGCCGGCGATGTCGGGCGGCAGGCGGTCGTAACGGTCAGCCACCATCGCGATAGAAGTCGGCAGGCAGTAGTTCTGTCGACCCACATGCTGGCTGTAGTACGGCACGGTCAGCAACGCGTGCTGTGGCCGGGTCCGAGGCGTGGCGGTCGGGGCGGGCGTGTGCGGCACTGTCGGCGTCGTGGTTGGCGTGGGCGGCACCGCCACGGTCAGGATGACACCGGGCGTCGTCCGGGCCGCCGGGATGCTCGATGGCGGCGGTGTGGCGGCAACGGCGGGGCCAGGACCGATGGCAGGCGTGGCAGTGGCGGCGGCGGTTGGCGCAACGCCGGCCGCCTCCAGGCTCGAGTCGCCGGCATCTGCCGACTCGGCGCTGGCGACGCTGCCGGCCGGCGGCAGCATCTGGCAGCCGGTTCCCGCACCGAGCGCCAGCCCGGAAAGGGACAGAGTGAGGAGCCGCAGGAAGTCGCGTCGTGACGCTTGCATGGATTGCCTGAGTACAGCCTGCTTGAATACGGTCTGCATGGTGCCTGAGTGGTGAACGAAGCCGCAGTGATTGTGGTGCCATTCCTCGCCGGCGGGCCAACCAATCGGACACCGTCCCTGAGGGTGGGGTGGTCGGCCTGTGCTACGCTTCCGGTCTGCCCTGCTGGGACCGCCACGCAGGGGCCGCCGTCTGACGCCCAATGTGACACGACATGTGGCGCGACCGCGTGTCGTGACGGAGCCAGGGTCTATGCTCGTCAACATCAACGACTTCCGCGCCTATGCGCGCCGCCGCTTGCCGCGCGCGCTCTTCGACTACATCGACGGCGGGGCCGAGGACGAGCAGACGATCCGCGCGAACTCAGCCGACTTCCGCCAGTACACTTTCCGGCCTCGCGTGCTGGTGGACGTGAGCAAACGCGATCAGTCCACGACCATTCTTGGACAGCCAGTCGCCGCCCCGATCATCCTGGCCCCGACCGGCTTTACCGGCATGTTTTGGCCGCGCGGCGAGGCTGCTGCCGCGAAGGCTGCCGCCAGGAACAACCTGATCTTCACCCTCAGCACGATGTCGATCTGCTCAATGGAGGAGGTCGCCGCTGCGTCGAACGGGCCGCGCTGGTTCCAACTGTACGTCTGGCGCGACCGCGACATCGTGCGCGGGCTGATCGAGCGGGCGAAGGCGGCGGGCTATACGGCGCTGGTCATCACCGTTGACACGCCGGTGCTGGGCCAGCGCGAGAAGGACGTGCGGAACGGGCTGACCCTCCCGCCGCGCATCACCGCCCGCAACGTGCTGGACGTGGTGCGGCGCGTCTCCTGGCTCAAGGCGACGCTCTCCAGCCCGCGCCCAACCTTCGGCAACTTCGTGGGGACGGCCGGCGTGGAGCACGATGCGGTGTCTCTGGCCGGCTTCACCACGAAGCAGTTCAGCCCGTCGATCACCTGGAAAGAGCTGGACTGGTATCGCTCGGTCTGGGATGGGCCGATTGCCCTGAAGGGGATTATGGCGGCCGAGGACGCGAAGATCGCCGTGGAGCACGGCATTGAGGCCGTCATCGTGTCGAACCACGGCGGCCGACAGCTCGACTCGCTGCCGTCGCCCATTGAGGTGCTGCCGGAGATCGTCGAGGCGGTGGGCGGGCGCGCCGAAGTGATCCTCGACGGCGGCGTACGGCGCGGCACCGACGTGGTGAAGGCGCTTGCGCTCGGAGCGAAGGCCTGCATGATCGGCAAGGCGTTCAACTACGCGGTGGCGGCGCAGGGCGAGCAGGGCGTGGACAAGGCCATCAAGATGCTCACGTCCGAGATTGACCGGACGCTTGCGCTGATCGGCCGCCCGACGCTGGACCAATTGGACCGGTCGGCGGTGCACGCACGCGTGGCGCAGGCCGTGCCGATCCCGAGCCGCTGACAAGCCCGGACCCTGTTGTCTGATTGATGGTGGCAGCAAGGCGTCACAGCACCATCGGTCGTCACGGCAGTCCCAACGCGACGACCTGGACGAAGGCCACCAACTCCCACTGTCATCCTGAGCTCGCGTCGCGAGCCTTCCCACACCGTCATGTCATCCCGACCGATCATCACCTTCATATGTCATCCCGACCGAAGCGAGGAACGAGCGGAGCGGAGGGATCTCAAGTCCGGGTTCCCTGCTGCCGAGATCCCTCCACTTCGTTCGCAAGCTCACTTCGGTCGGGATGACATGTGTGTGGCAAGCTCGCTCCGCACAGGATGACATGTGTGTGGCAGGCTCACTCCGCGCGGGATGACATGTGTGGTGACGTAACTGCTCAATCCGGCAGGGTGGCGGGCCACGAGGAGTCGCGAAGATGCACACTGAGCGAGCGAAGACTGCGCGAATCTGACGAAATGGGATGTCCAGAGGGTCTGAACGGTCGTTAAAGCGGGCCAACCTGA
>JBBQBU010000611.1:0-3363 GCA_038318015.1 Chloroflexota bacterium
ACACTCTTGAGGGTCAAGCGCGTGGTCTGGTTGAAGCTGGAGTGCGGCATCACGCTGACCGTGACATCGTACTTGCCGGTGCCGAGCTGAACAACGCCAACCTCACGGGTGTCGAAGCACTTCGTGGGGCGGTTGACCGACTCATTCGGCGTGCGCACGATAACGCGAACGTTGTCATTGTCGTCGCCGCTGTTGTCGTTGTCGTCGTCGCTGTTGTCGTTGTCGTCGCCGCTGTTGTCGTTGTCGTCGCCGCTATTGTCGTCGTCGTCGTCGCCGCTGTTGTCGTTGTCGTCGCCGTCGTCGTTATCTTCGTCGTTGTCGTCGTCGTCGTTGTCATTGTCCGCCATGGGGGACAAGACTGGATCCTTCGATGTCACTCCGCCAGCAAACGCTGCATAGGCGGTCGCGTCATCCGACGATGACCCACCGAATGCCGGCGCTACCAGCGGCGTAACCGCCATGGCGAGAATAATGATGGCGATCAGGACCGCGCGAATGGCAGCCATATGCCGCTCCTCCGATGTGTGCCCAACGAGTTCCGTTGAGCAGAGTCGCCTAACAATAGCAGGATTTCGTTCGTTCGCCAACACTCTGGAACGTCACAGATAGCATGAATCTCCGTTCTGTCACCTTCATCCCCGCCGATATTCTGTCGGCGTAACCAGCTTGCCACGTCCCTGTTGCCCCACAGTTGCAAGACCGGTGCCACACCTGGAGCGGCGCGGAGCCGGTCTTATGGGCACGCCGATCAGTCCGCATCTCCTGAGCCGCACGCGCAAAGTCGTCGCCGTCAGTCACGCGCCGATCGACCGCCGGACCCACATATTACGATTGTGCAAGAATGAAGCGATGGAATCGCTTCTTGCCAGCCCGGATCAGGAGGCCGTCCTGTTCGAACTGGCTCCGGCTGATGCGAAAGTCTGCGGCATCGACACGCCGGTCCCCCAGGGACACGCCACCCTGGCCGATCAGGCGGCGGGCAGCCCCCCGCGAGGCCGCCAGCGCTCCGAGTACGAGCAGGTCAACGACCTCAATGCCGTCCGTCAGTTGGTCCTCCGGAATCGTCGTCGTCGGCACGCCTTCAAGCGAGCCGCCATCCCCGCCAAACAGCGCCCGGGCGGCCTGTTGCGCGTCGGTTGCCGCCGCCGCGCCGTGCACCATGCTCGTCACCTCGAATGCCAGGAGTTCCTTCGAACTGCGGAGTTCGGCCCCCTCCAGCGCGGCCAGCCGGACGATCTCGTCTTGCGGCAGGAACGTGAAGAAGCGGAGGAACCGCCCGACATCGGCGTCCTCCGTATTAACCCAAAATTGATAGAAGTCGTAGGGGCTGGTGCGCTCCGGCGAGAGCCAGACGGCCCCGGCTTCGGTCTTGCCCATCTTCGCACCGGACGCGGTGGTGATGAGCGGTGCCACCAGCGCGTACGCCTCGCCGCCGTCTGCCCGGCGGATCAACTCGCTGCCGGCCAGGATATTGAACCACTGGTCGCTTCCGCCAACTTGCAACGTGCAGCCGTATTCGCGGTACAGGTGCAGGAAGTCGTACGCCTGGAGCAACACGTAGTTCATTTCGATGAAGCTCAGTCCGGAGCCGTTCAGGCGCTCGCGGTACGTCTCGTGCTGCAACATCTGGTTGACGCTGAAGTGCCGGCCGATGTCGCGCAGGAACTGGATGTACCCCAGGTTCGGAAGCCAGTCGGCGTTGTTGAGCATCAGCGCGCGGCCTTCGGAGAAGTCGAGGTAGCGCCCAAGCTGCCCTTTGATGCCTTCCTGGTTGCTGGCGATCTGCTCCAGGCTCAGCATCTGCCGTGCTTCTGCCTTGCCGGTCGGGTCGCCCACCATGGTGGTGCCGCCGCCAACGAGGGCGAGAGGCCGGTGGCCGGCGCGCTGCAAGTGGGCCAGCATCATGACAGGGACGAGGTGCCCGACGGTCAGGCTTGAAGCAGTCGGATCGTAGCCGCAATAGAGCGTGATCGGACGCGTCAATGCCGCGCGCAACGCCTGATCGTTCGACGATTGGTAGACGAAGCCCCGCTCCTTGAGCAGGTCGAATCCGCTCTCCATAGCCAGTGATCCTCCCGGGGAGATGGTACCGGATTCGCGGCGTGCTCCCGAGGGCGGGGCCCGTCGGTCAGGCTCGCCAGTGCGGTAGGCCGCGCCGGTGGGCCTGCGTCGTTGGATGGGTACAATCGTGGCGTGCCGCGCGGCAGAGTCCGGCGCGACGATGGCGCACTCGCGGGCACGAAGGGGCCGACGATGACGAAGGTGGTGCTGATCCACACGGTCGAGGGCAACGTGAAGGTGTTTGGCGACCTCGTGCAGGAGATCGCGCCGGGGATGCCGGCCGAGCACGTCGTCGATGAGAGCCTGCTTGGCGACACGATCACGGCAGGGACGCTGACGGACGAGGTGCGGGCGCGGTTCCGGGAGCGCGCCGAAGCCGCCCGTCGTGACGGCGCGGACATCATCATGCTCACCTGCTCGTCGGTGGGGCCGTCCGCCGATGGCCTGGGCGACGAGTTGGGCGTGACGGTGCTGCGGGTTGACGAGGCGATGGCCGAACGCGCGGTGGAGCTTGGGCCGAAGGTGGGCGTGGCCGCGACGCTGCCGACGACCCTCGGGCCGACCGCCGACTTGATCGAGCGGGCGGCGGCCAGTCTGGGCCGGCCGGTCCAGGTGACGACGAGCCTGGCGGAAGGGGCGTTTCAGGCACTGCGCTCTGGCGACGGTGCCCAGCACGACGCGCTGGTGACGGTAGCGCTACGTGAGCTTGCGGCTACAGTCGATGTGATCGTGCTGGCGCAGGCGTCGATGGCGCGGGCGGTCAGCGGCGCGGACAGCATCGCGGTCGGGGGGCGGGCCGTCCCGATCTTGACCAGTCCCCGGCTGGGCGTCGAGCGGCTCCGCGACGTGGTGGCGGCAGCCCAGTAGGACGGGGCGGGCGCGGCGGCAACGGAGCGGGTGCGGCAACGCCACGCCCCTACGAGGATCCAGCATGACCGTACCTCGTAGGGGCGAACGCTGGTTCGCTCGCCTTCACGAGGATGCGGGCACGTCGCTCGCAACGCACGGCAGTGAGGAGTACACATGAATCGTGTCAGGACGGCGCTGACGATTGCTGGTTCAGACTCCGGCGGCGGGGCCGGCATTCAGGCTGACCTGAAGACGTTTTCGGCGCTCGGCGTCTTCGGCATGTCCGCCATCACTGCGATTACCGCCCAGAACACGACGGCGGTGACGGCCGTCTTCGAACTGCCGCCGGACCTCGTGGCGGCACAGATTGACGCGGTGCTGACGGACATCGGCGCGGACGCCGTGAAGACGGGGATGATCGCCAACTCGGAGATCATCCGAGTCGTCGCCGCC
>JBBQBU010000612.1:0-3362 GCA_038318015.1 Chloroflexota bacterium
CGGCGCGCCGGCTACCGCATCGCCGAGGTCCGCGTGACGCACCTGCCGCGCACGCTGGGGCAGGCCAAAGGCGCGCGCATCGACCATATCGTGCGGTCGCTGCTGGAACTGGTCAAGCTGCGCTTTGAGGTGGCCGGTTCCCGCCGACCGGTGCGCCCGGCGGCTGGCGGCCCCGCGACGCGGCCACCGGCCGCCAGCCCGCCCATCTCCCGGCCATAAGGCTGTCCCGTCCGGGCGCGTGCGGCGGCTGACGCACGGCGGGTCCGGCGGCTGACGGCGGTCCGGCGATACCCACAGTGGCCCGCCGATTGCTCGGCGGGCCACTGGTTGTCTGGGTGGACTGTTGGGGGCGGACTACTTGTTGAAGCGGGCCGAGGCCGCTGCCTTGACGTTCTCAGGGGCCATCAGCACGATAGCGCCCTTGTCACATGCGGCCTCGCAGAGGTAGCACGAGACGCACGCCTTGGCGTTGGTGAGCCGCGCAACCGAGGTCCAGGGCTGGCCGTCTACATCTTCCAGGCTGAGGCAGTCGAACGGGCAGATGTCGATGCAGTATTTGCAGCCGGAGCAGATTTCGTCAATGACGACGGGTTTCGGCCACTCGGTACGTCGCACCTTGACGGCAAGGTCGCCGTAGGTGTCGTTGATAGCATCGTACGGGCAGGCACGTCCGCACGCCCCGCAGTCGATACAAATCTTTGGGTCGATGAAGTAGAGCTCTTTCTTGACTCCGTTGATAGCATCAACGGGGCACACGAGCTCACAGGCGCTACAGCCGACGCACTTGTCCGTAATGAAGAAGGACACGGCGAGATCACCTCGTCGTCAATGAAAGCAGTAACGTGTCAATGGGAGAGTTCGAGTATACCACCAAGCCTTAACGCTCGCAGCGTGCCCTGCGTGCCGCCCTCGTACCCGGGCCGTGCTGTCGGGGTGGTCATGACGTTGACTGCTCCCGCCGCCGCACAGTACCGTGTCGGCTGTCAGTTGGCACCCGGAGCGGTGTGCCGAGACTTTCGCTGCCAATGGTGGCAGCGGCCTGAACCTGGTGGGAGCGTAGACGATGGCAACGTCGCCTGGAATGTCCCGGAGAGAGTTGTTTGGGTTCGGATTCAAGGGGGCGCTAGGATTCGCGGGGATGGGCCTGCTGGCCGCCTGTAGCCAGCCGCCGGCACCCGCCGCACCGAAGCCGGCGGACGCCCCGAAACCAGCAGAAGCGGCCAAGCCGGCCGCCGCCCCGCCGACAGCGGCTCCAGCACCGGCCGCAGCAGCGAAACCGGCCGAGGCCGCAAAGCCAGCGGACGCGGCCAAGCCGGCCGCCCCGGCCCCGGCAGCCGCGGCAGCCCCGGCTGTACCGAAGCTCGGTGCGAACCTGATCGGCAAACTGGAAGGGCCGACCATCATCACGGACGCGGCGCAGTGGCCGAAGGCGTTCAAGGAAGCGCCGATGCTGACCGAGTTGGTGAAGGCCGGCAAGCTGCCGCCCGTCGAGCAGCGTGTGCCGCAAGATCCGCTCGTCGTCAAGCCGGTGCACGAGATCGGGAAGTATGGCGGGACGTGGCGGCGCGGCTTTACCGGGCCGGGCGACAAGTGGAACGGCTGGCGGGCGGCAACGGGGCCGGACCACGTGCTGTTCTGGGACTACACCGGCGAGCAGGTGGTGCCGAACATCGCCAAAGATTTCAAGGCGGAAGACGGCGGGCGCACGCTGGTGCTGACGCTCCGGCGCGGCATGAAATGGTCAGACGGCACGCCGTTCACGGCTGACGCGTTCACGTTCTGGTTCGACGACATGTACTCGAACAAAGACTTGCTGCCGTCCGGCCACTCGCTGCTGACGATTAACGGCAAGCCGGGCAAGATCGAGAAGGGCGCGGACGAGTACACGGTACGGTACGTGTTCCCTGAACCGTACTACCTGATCGCGGATGTGCTGGCCGGCTCGACGGCGTTGACAGGCCACGCCTTCCAGGGCCTCAACTTCATGGGGTCGTTTGCGCCGGGCCACTACCTGAAGCAGTACTTGCCGAAGTACGCATCAAAGGAGCAGCTTGACGGCGAGGTCAAGGCGGCCGGCTTCGACAACTGGGTGAACCTGCTGAAGTTCAAGAACGACTGGGCGCTCAACCCGGACCTGCCGGTCGTGACGCCGTGGGTCACGAAGCAGCCGATCAACAATCCGACCTGGGTGATGGAGCGCAACCCCTACAGCATCTGGGTGGACACCGACGGCAACCAACTCCCGTACCTGGACAAGATCCAGATGACTCTGGCCGAGAACCTGGAGGTGCTGAACCTGCGCGCCATCGCCGGCGAGTACGACATGCAGGAACGGCATGTTGACGCGGGCAAAATCCCGGTGATCCTGGAGAACCAGCAGCGCGGCAACTACAAGCTGTACCTGGACCCCGGCGACTACGGGTCGGACTGCTACATCCGCTTCAACCTGTCGTACGAGGCCGACCCGGAGATAGCGAAGTGGATCGGCACGGCTGACTTCCGCCGGGCGCTCTCGCTGGGCGTGGAGCGGGACCAGTTGAACGAGACGTTCTGGCTGGGCCTGGGGACGCCAGGGTCGTTGGTCCCCATCGAGTCGAACAAGTACAGCCCCGGCCCGGAGTACCGGAAGCTCTGGCACACCTACGATCCGAAGAAGGCGAACGAGATGCTGGACGCCGTCGGGTTGAGCAAGAAGGACAGCGAGGGCTACCGGCTGCGGACCGACAACGGCCAGCGGCTGCGTATCGAACTCCAGACGCGCGGCGGCCAGTTCCTCCAGTACACGCGCATCGGGGAGATGATCCGCGACCAGTGGAAGCGCATCGGCATTGATCTGATCGTGCAGGAGAACGAGCGATCGTTGGCCGAGCGCCGCAACGCGGGCAATGAAAATCAGCTTGACGCCTGGGTGGCGGACGGCTCGGAGCACATGTTCACCTTCCCAGACCAGATTTTCCCATCGACCATCACGGCAGCGGGCGGCATCCTGTTCGCCAAGTGGTATCTGTCGAACGGCAAGGAAGGAAAGGAGCCGCCGCCGTATCTGAAGGAGGTCTACGACCTATTCCGGCGCGGCTTCGGGATGCCGGAGGCAGAGCGGGTGCAGGCCGGCCGGCAAATCTGGAGGATCGTCACGGAAGAGGTGATCTCGTTCGGGACGGTCGGCCTGAGCCCGGCGGCACAGGGCGTCCGCGTCGCCAAGAACAACTTCGGGAACATCCCCGCGCGCATGTACAACAGCCCTGACGGGAAGAACCCCGGCATCTCGCGGCCGGCGACGTTCTACTTCAAGAGCTAGAACCCGGCGGGGGACGGACGTCCCTCGCCTCCGGCCCCCTCTCTCGCTTGCGAGAGAGGGGGCC
>JBBQBU010000613.1:0-3356 GCA_038318015.1 Chloroflexota bacterium
CCTCTCCCGCTTGCGGGAGAGGGGGTTGGGGGGTGAGGGCCGTCCCGCCACGCCGGGGGGTGAGGGCCGTCCCGCCACGCCCGACGTCAAGGGTTCCACCGACGTCGCGGCGCGGCTGCTAGCCGACGTGCTGGCCCTCGACTTGGGCAACCTGACGCCGATCAAGGCGTTGACCCTGCTGCATGAGATGCAAGTGGCGGCGCGGCAAGCGGTTCCGTGGAACACCTGGGTGGCCGGTCTGGCGGGGGCGCAACCGGCGGACGCTGACCAGTGAGCACCGAGAGCGCCGAGCCACTCCGCCCGATGATCCGCGTGCTGCCACCGGAGATCGCCGAGCGCATCGCCGCCGGCGAGGTCATCGAGCGGCCGGTGTCCGTCGTCAAAGAGCTGGTTGACAACGCGCTGGACGCAGGGGCCACCGATATCCGCATCGACATTGAGGGCGGCGGCCTGCAACTGATCCGCGTGGCCGACGACGGCCACGGCATCCCGCCGGAACAGCTTGAACTGGCGTTCCAGCGCCATGCCACCAGCAAGATCGAGGACGTGCGAGATCTGCTGGAGATCGCGACGCTCGGGTTCCGGGGCGAGGCGCTGCCGAGCATCGCCGCCGTGGCCGAGGTCGATGTCGCCAGCAGTGTGGACGACGGCGGGCGGGCGGCAACCATCGGCATCCGAGCGGGGCGCGTCGAGCGGCGGGGCACACGGGGCCGGCCACAAGGCACGACCGTCTGGGTTCGCAACCTGTTCCAGCCAATTCCGGTCCGGCTGAAGTTCACCCGCAATCCGCGCGCCGAGTCGTCGGCCATCAGCCAGATCGTGCGGCGGTACGCGCTGGCGCGACCCGAAGTCCGCTTCGCCCTGACGCTGGACAGCCACCCGTCGCTGAAGACCACCGGCACCGGCCGCCTCGAAGTGACGTTGGCCGAAGTACTGGGCCAGGAGGTTGCGTCGTGCCTGCTGCCGCTACCCGAGCGCACAGTTGGAGCGGGCCGCGTGACCGGCTTCGTCAGCGCGCCCGGCCTGAGCCGTCCGACGCGCCAGTCGTGCATCGTCTTCGTCAATCGGCGCTGGGTGGTCGTGCCGGCGCTACAACAGGCGCTTGAGGCCGCCTACCGGCCGTTGCTGCCGCCGGGGCGGCATCCCATCGTGGTGCTGTTCGTGGAAGTGCCGCCGGGCGCGGTAGATGTCAATGTCCATCCGTCTAAATCCGAGGTCAAGCTACTGTGGGAGGCCGACCTGTCAGAGGCCGTCAGCGAGATCATCCGCGAGGCGATTGGCCGCAGCCCGCGCCGCCCCGACGACGAGCAGGACTTTGCCCTTGCCGCCACCCAGTACAAGTTGCCGACCCCCGCCAAGCGGGTGGCCGAGCGCGGCGCGAGCCTCTGGGAGCTTGACGCGGCTACGCCGTCGCTGCAACTGAAGCTCATCGGCCAGTTGCAGAACACCGTGCTGCTGGCTGAAGGGCGCGGCGGCCTGTTCGTGGTGGATCAGCACCGGGCGCACGAGCGCATCATCTACGAGCAACTGAGCGCCCGACACGCCGCCGAGACGACCGCCAGCGCCAAGGGCACCGACGACGCGCCACCATCCAACACCCCCAGCGCGCAATACCTGTTGGAGCCGATCGTCATGGAGGTGCCGCCGGGCCGGGCCGAGGTGCTTGGGGATCGGTTGGGGGCGCTGGAGGCGCTCGGGTTCTCGTGCGAGCGGTTCGGCGGGCACAGCTTCCTGGTGCGCTCCACGCCCGATGTGCCGGGCAGCACCCAGCGCGCCACGCTCGAAGAGGTACTTGAAGAAGCGTCCGACCAGCGCGACGACTGGCGCGAACGGTTGCTGATCCGGCTGGCCTGCCGTTCGGCCATCCGCCGGGGCCGCGCCCTGACGCTACCGGAGGCCACCCGCCTGCTTGACCAGCTGAGCCGCGCGGCCAGCCCGGCGGTCTGTCCGCACGGCGCGCCGGTGGTGCTCCACTTCGGCAGAAAGTTCCTGGAGCGGCAGTTCGTATGGTAGGCTGACAGGGTAAGGGGGGCGGAAACGACAGAAGGTCTGCACCTGGACGCGTCGGAACCGTCCGATATCCTGATTCTGACCTGTGGTGTCTTGCCCGGCCTATCTGGCAGCACCTAGAATCAAACGGGGAGCCCCCACTGGGGTTTGCCTGGGTCGAAAACGGACCCGGCCTCGGTACGAACAGCCCGCTGGCTGCCGAGTGTTCCCGCCGTGTGACTGTGGGCACCGCGCAAACGCGCCGCTCGCGCTCGCAAGTCGCTTCGAGGAGGAAGAGCGCCGGTGAAGGTGGCCGCTCAGGAAATTGAACACAGCCAGGTCGTCCTTGATATCGAGGTTGAGGATGAGCGGATGGAGCGCGCTGTCGATCAGGCGTATCGCCGGATCGTGCAGCGGCTGAATGTCCCTGGCTTCCGCAAGGGCAAAGCGCCGCGTGCGCTGGTCGAGCGGATGGTCGGGCGCGAGGCGCTCGTAGAAGATGCTGTCGAACAATTGGTGCCGCAGGTGGTTGAAGACGCCGTCAAGCAGCAAGAGCTGGTGATGGTCGCCCGGCCGAGCCTGGAGGTCATCAGCACCGAGCCGCTGCAAGTGAAGGCGACGGTTCCGGTGCAGCCGAAGGTCGAGCTTGGCGACTATCAGTCGCTCAAGATCGAGGCGACGCCGGCCGACGTGACCGACGAGCAGGTCGAGGCGGTGGTGACACGGCTCCGGGACTCGAACGCAACCTGGGAGCCGGTTGAGCGTGCGGTAGAACTTGGCGACCGCATCGCCATCGACTTGCTGGCGAAGGCTGGCGAGACGACGGTGATGGAGAGCAAGGACGCCGAGTACGTCGTGGCGACTGACGGCCCGCAGCCGGCCGACGGCTTTGCCGAGGCGCTCGTGGGACAGGCGATTGGTGAGACGCGCAACCTCACCCTGAAGCTGCCCGATGAGTACCGCGACAAGGAACTGGCCGGCAAGGACGCCGACTTCACGGTCACGGTCAACTGGGTCAAGGCGAAGGTGCTCCCGCCGCTTGACGACACCCTCCCCTCGGTCGTCGGCACGGAGTTCGAGTCGCTGGAGGCGCTGCGGACGGCGATCCGAGAGAACCTGAGCGCGCGCGAAGAGCACGAGCGACGGGTGGCCCACGAAGAGAAGGTTGTGCAGTCAGTCGTCGATCAGGCGACGCTGGACCTGCCGCCGCAGTTGGTCGAGGAAGAGGCTGGCCGGATTGTCCAGTCGCTCGCCCAGAACCTCGAAGCGCAGGGCATCCCGTTACAGAGCTATTTGCGTTTTACTCAGAAGACGGAAGAAGAGTTCCGGGCCGAAATGATGGCCCAGGCCGAACGAAGCGTCCGTCG
>JBBQBU010000614.1:0-3329 GCA_038318015.1 Chloroflexota bacterium
GGCGATGGAGACGTATCTGCGCGAGAACGGCCTGAATCTGGTGCTGCTGAGCATCGGGATCGACCGCGAGCAGGAACTCGCCGCGCTGGAGCAGATGCGCCGCTTGCGTGCCCAGGGCGTCGCTATCGCGATGGCCCACGCCGAGCCGGGCGACTTCGCGCGGCTGCGGCGGGCGGGCATCCATATCGTGACGCTGGCCGGCGTGGTCGCTGACCCGCTTCTTGACGCCGTGTTCCCGGACCGACCGCGCGGCGTGGAACTGGCCGTCGAGCACCTGGCCGCGCTCGGGCACCAGCGCATCGCCATCTTCGACAGCACGGCCAACCACCGGGCGATGGAGTCGCGCGTCGATGTGCACCTTGCGACGCTGCGCCGCTTTGACCTGGAGGCTGACCCGTCGCTCGTGTTTGGCGTCGAGCAGGCCACCATGGCGGCAGCCGGCGAGTCGGCCCCACAGGTCCAAGCCTCGGGGGCAACCGCCGTGATTGCCGTTGGGGACGTCCTTGCCATCGGCCTCTGGCTGGCGCTGGAGCGTCTCGGCGTCCGCGTGCCTGACGATATATCCATCGTCGGGATGGACGACATCGAACTGGCCGGGGCTGTCCGCACAGGCCTGACCACCGTCGCGTTTGCTCGCGAGGAGCAGGCCCGCCGGGTGGTCGATATCATCCTGGCTCGCCTGAACAAGAGCGAGCACGAGAAGCCTGTTCACCATCGCCTGGAGCCACAGTTGCGCGTCCGCGGCTCCACCGCTCCGCACCCGTCATATCGCAAGGGAGGAAGCGTCGTCGCGAGCCTCGTCTAGTACACGCAGGACAGCCGATAGCCGGCATACCCCAACGATTCATCGATTCACTACACCTTCGCACAAGTACCTCGGAGTGGAGGCCCCGACCGGATGGACCACCTCAACTCGGCATCATCTACCACCACCACGTCGCCTGTGGTGCGCTTGAGCCGACGCCACCTGCTGCGCGTCGGCCTGTTCACGCTGGCGGCCGTGCCGCTGGCCGTTGCATGCAGCCCCAGCCCGCCAGCCACCAAGCCCGCCGAAGCCGCGAAGCCTGCCGAATCCGCGAAGCCTGCCAACGCCCCTGCGACGGCTGCCCCGGCCGCTGCTGCTGCGCCCGCCAAGCCGGCCGAGGCCGCCGCCAAGCCGGGCAGCTTCAAGGAATCGCCGCTGCTTGAGGCCGACGCTAAGGCCGGGAAGATTCCGGCGCTCGCCCAGCGCCTCCCCGAGAACCCGCTCGTCGTTCAGCCGGTCGAAGAGGTCGGGCAGTACGGTGGCACCTGGCGCGCCGCGTTCAAGGGCGTTGCCGACTTCCACGCCTATCAGCGCAACGTCTACGAGTCGATGCTACGCTGGCCGCGCGACCCGAAGCAGCAGATTCTGCCGGGCCTTGCCGAGAAGTGGGAATTTGCGCCCGACGGCAAGCAGCTCACGTTGACGCTCCGCAAGGGCCTCAAGTGGTCGAACGGCCAGCCCTTCACCACCGACGACATCATGTTCTGGTGGGAAGACATCGCACTGGATGCCAACCTGTCGCCGTCTCCGCCCCCAGAGTGGGTCATCAACGGCAAGCCGATGCAGTTGGAGAAGGTCAGCAGCGAGGTCATCCGCCTGAAGTGGGACGGCCCGAACGGCCTGGCCCTGCGGATGCTGGCATTCCACGGCAACCAGTGGCCGCTGAACTTCGAGCGGTTCGGCTTCTACGCGCCGAAGCACTACCTGACCCAGTTCCACCCGAAGCACAACAAGGCCATTACCGACTACAAGACCTTCAACGAGAAGGCGGACGACTACAACACCGAGCGCCCGGCGATGACCTCGTGGCGCATCACGTCCTGGAAGGCGGGCGACCGCTTCCTGGTCGCGACGCGCAACCCGTACTACTGGAAGGTGGACCCGGCCGGGAACCAGTTGCCATACATCGATGAGATCCGCATTGACCTTGTCGAGAACGCCGAGGCGGTCAACCTCAAGGCGATCAACGGCGAGATTGACTTCCAGTTCCGTGACATCCAGATCTCGAAGTTCTCCCTGTTGCAGGAGAACAAGGCGAAGAACGGCTACCGCGTGCTGCAATGGCCCGATGCGAGCGGCTCCAAGATCGGTTTCTTCGTCAACCAGTCGATTGCCGATCCGGACCTGCGCCCGCTCTTCCGCGACGTGAAGTTCCGGCAGGCGCTGTCATACGGCATCAACCGGAAGCGGATCAACGAGGTTGCGTACTTCGGCCTGGGCAAGGAGCGCAACGCGCTCCTGATTCCAGCGTCGCCGTTCTACGACCCAGCGCAGGAATCGCTGTACGCGCAGTTGGACCCGGCGAAGGCGAACGGTCTGCTGGACGAGATCGGTCTGAAGAAGGGCGCTGACGGCTTCCGGACTCTTGCGAACGGCAAGCCGCTGGAGCTGACCATCGAGACCTACCAGACGACCGGGCCTGAGTTCGACGCGCTGGAGCTGGTGCGGAAGGATTGGGAGTCGCTGGGCCTGAAGATGGCGCTGAAGAGCACCCCGCGTGAGACGTACGTGCCGCGCGGCAACAACGGCGAGCTTCAGATTGCGACCTGGGGCACGGACCGCGGCCTTGAACCGTTCGTGGACCCGGTCTACGTCTTCCCGTACGACGAGCGGTCCTGGATGGCACCGGCCTGGGGCCTCTGGTTCAAGTCGGGCGGCCAGCGCGGCGAAAAGCCCGAGGGCGACGTGGCGAAGGCGCACGAGTTGTTCAATCAGTTCCGCTCGACGGTGGATCCGGTCAAGCAGATCGAGATTGGCAAGCAGATCGTGAAGTTGGAGTCGGAAAACCTCTGGGTCATCGGGACGGTCGGCGCGGTGCCGTCCATCGCGGTGGTGAAGAACAACTTCCGCAACGTGCCTGAAGAGGCCGTCACAGACTGGATCTTCATGAGCCCTGGCAACCTCGACCCGGCGCAATTCTTCTTCAAGAAATAGCTTCTGCTATCCCTCTCCCCCAAACATCCCACCATCGGCCCCCACCCCCGCGTTCGGGGGAGGGGGCACCCGAGCCAACCGACCCAAGCTGTAGTAAATAGTCCCGCGCTTTCTCGGGATGATAACCACCCGGTTCGTGGTGTCGGTCCTGACGTTCATCATCATTCAGGCACCGCCCGGCGACTTCCTGACCACGCTGAGTACCCAGATGGCCGAGGGCGGCGGCGGCATCGACGAGAGCGCGTTGGAGGCCATGCGGAAGCAGTACGGCCTCGACCAGCCGATGTATATGCAGTACCTTGCCTGGGTGGCCGGCTTCCCGCGCGGCGACTTCGGCTACTCCGTCGAGTGGAAGACGTCAGTCGCCGAT
>JBBQBU010000615.1:0-3322 GCA_038318015.1 Chloroflexota bacterium
GTGTGGAGAGTGTCGGCAACTGCGAGAAGATACTCTGGATGCTCAGGGCGGCACGTTGACCAGTCGCGGCCGGTGGCGCAGCCACGGCGACTGCCTGCGCCGGCGGGGCGCTGTTCTGGCGGCTCGTTTCAGTGCGGATCGCCGACGGTACGGTCGCGACCGCTGGGGCTGGAGGCGCTGCCGGCTGGGTGGCCGGTGCCGTGCGCCGTGATGGTGCGGCGGCGGGTGGCCCGACTGCCGCGATGGATGTTCCTGTCTCGGCAGCAACGGCCAGCGCGTCCGACGACATCTCCGTCTGCTCGCCTACGGCCTGCACGGTGTCGCCAGCCGGCCCGGCATCAGCCGCTTGCGTCGCGTCCTCGCTGGCTGCTGCGGCGGCCGTACCCGTATCGGCTGGCGGCGGCAGGAGGATGGCCGCCTGCCCCTGACGCTGGAGCCGTGCGTTCGCTTCGGCGAGCCGTTGCTGATACTGCTGCTCGCGGTCGCGCAGGACACCGTTCTGGGCCTGGAGGTGCTCGACGGTCTTGCTCAGAGTGCTGATGCGGTCGTAGCTGGTGGCGAGCGCCGCGTTCGACGCCTGAAGCACATCGACCGTCTCCTGGTACTGGCGCTCGCGTTCAAGGTCAGCATCGGCGGCACTGGCTGCGGCATCAGCGGCGCTGGCTGCATCGACATCGGCGCTGGCACGCATAACGCGGACGGCGACGCCTAGCCCCGCTAAGAGCATCATGACGGTGAGTGCAGTTGAGATCAGCAAAGCAGCGCGCTGGGTCATAGCTGGCCCCCACATTGGCGTTGAGCGGCTGCCGAAATACGGCGGCCCACCCTGACGGTACGCCGCGAAACTAAATCGAAGGTGAATTGGGGCTACCTGAAACGCACCAGTGGTTCCGTCCGTGTGCGGGCCGGCTGCGTGCAACCCGATGTGCCTAGACGCCGATGCGGCCGTTCAGGAAGCGCTTGTACAGCGCGTCCGCCAGGATGACGGCCGGGGCGGCGAGGCAGGCGACGATCCACCCGAGCAGCGTCGGCGGCCCCTGCCCCAGGATGGCCGCCACCGGCGCGACGTAGAGCATCCCGCACAGCACCACCAGCTCCACGGCCACGCCGATCAGCAGCAGCCGGTTGGTGTGCCAGCCGGCTGCGCCCGCCCAGGACGAGGTGTTCCGACAGGCGAACGCATTGGCGGCCTGCCCGATGATGACGGCGGCGAACGCGGCCCCAGACGCGGCCAGCAGCGTTTCGGTGGCCGGGGGCGGCCCGCCGATGTACCAGCCGGCCGCCAGGAGCACCGTCGCAAACGCCGCCATCTCCACGACCGCTTCGACCGGACCGAGGATGCCAAAGGCGCGGATCACCAGGGCACGGTCAAGGAGCCGGTGCCCGCGCGGCGGCTGCTTCGGCACGTCGTTGCCCGGCGGCTCGACGCCGAGCGCCAGGGCGGGAATCTGGTCGGTCACAACGTCCAGGCTCAGCACCTGGAGCACCCCCAGTGCGAGTGGGACCAGTCCCCCAGAGAGCGCCCAGATGGCGAACGGCGTGAGTTCGGCCACGTTGTCCGTGAGGTGGTAGGTGAGGAAACGCCTGATGTTGGCGTACGTCGCGCGGCCCTGGATGATCGCCGCGACGATGGTCGCAAAGTCGTCGTCCAGCAGTACGAGGTCGGACGCTTCGCGGGCCACGTCGGTGCCGCTCTGGCCCATCGCGATGCCGATGTCGGCAGCCTGGAGGGCCGGCCCATCGTTCACACCATCGCCAGTCATGGCGACCACGTGCCCGCGCGCTCTTAAGGCCCGCGCGATCCGCAACTTATCTTCTGGCGTCACCCGGCTGACGACGATGCCGTCGTGGTCCAGCAACGCGCCGAGGGCGGCCTCGTCGTCTGGGAGGTCGTGCCCCTCAAGGACGATGCCCTCTGGCCCGAGCAGGCCGACTTCGGAGGCGATGGCGCGGGCGGTGCCCGGATGGTCGCCAGTGATCATGGCGATGGCGATGCCCTGTTGGCGGCAGGCGGCGACGGCGGCAGCGGCACCAGCGCGCGGCGGATCTTGAAAGCCGATCAGGCCGAGCAACTGGAGGTCGTGTTCTAGCTCGTTGGCGCTGGGCAGTTCGCCGGCCTGGCGCGGCTTGCCCGTGGCCTCAACGGTCGCGGTGATCACCGGCGCATCGCGCGCGGCGACGGCCAGCACGCGCAGGCCTCGGTGGGCCAGCCGGTCCAGCGCCTCGGCGGTGCCGGCGACGGGCTGACAGCGCGGCAGCACGGCGTCCGGCGCGCCCTTCGTGAGCAGCCGGCCGTCCAGCAGTACAGACATGCAGCGCCGGCGCGGGTCGAAGGGGAAGCGGCGGCGGTCCGGACGGGCGATGGCATCAGCGTCGCCGTCGATCCCCAGCCGTTGCGCGAAGGCGTCAAGCGCCGCTTCCATCGGGTCGCCGTGCGGCAGCCAGCGCCCGCCTTCTTCGGCCGCTTGCCGCACAATGCGCCCGTTCGAGCAGCGCAGGCCGGTCAGGGCGACCTCGACCAGGACGGCGGCGGTCGCGTCGTCGGCGTGGACGGTGCCGGTCGGCTCATACCCCTGCCCCTCGATCGTCGCGGTGCCGGCTGGCGTCCAGACTTCCACGACGGCCATCTCGTTGCGCGTCAGGGTGCCGGTTTTGTCGGTGCAGATGAAGGTCGTTGACCCAAGCGTCTCGACGGATTCCAGGCGACGGACCAGGGCGTTGCGGCGGGCCATCCGCTTCGCGCCGACCGCCAGCGAGAGCGTGACCGTCGGCAACAGCCCTTCCGGCACCAGCGCCACCGTGACGCCGATGGCGAACAGAAAGCCGTCAGCGGCCGGCAGTCCGAGCGCCACGGCCACGGCGAAGAACGCCAGCCCCACGCCCACGGCCATCATGGCGACCACACGGACGATGGTCTGAAGCTCGCGGGCGAGCGGACTGGGCGGTCGGTGGCTGGCCTGGGTCAGCTGCGCGATGCCGGACAGCCGGGTGCGTGAACCTGTGCCGGTGACGACGGCGCGGGCCTCGCCCTCCACCACGAAGGTGCCGGCCATCAGTGGCTGGCCGACGCCGACCGACACGGGCACGCTCTCGCCGGTCAACGTCGAGGTGTCCACGGTCAGGGCGTGGGCCTCAACCGCCGTCAGGTCCGCAGAGATGCGGTCGCCGGCTTCGAGTACTACCAGGTCGCCCACCACCAGCGCCTCAGCGTCGATGACGGCCGGCCTCAGATCCCGGATGACAGTCGCGAGGCGGGGCAGCAGGTTGCGGAGGTGCTCGGCGGCCCGCTCGGCCCGGTACTCCTGCACGAAAGCGAACAGGC
>JBBQBU010000616.1:0-3306 GCA_038318015.1 Chloroflexota bacterium
CCAACAGCCCCATCTCGCGGGCCAGCAGCCGCTGCGTCGCACTGGCCTCGCGTCGCGTAACCGCCACCCTGAGCACCTCACCGCGCTCAGGTGCAACCAATGCGTGTTCGCCGGCGAGCTGCGCGCCACCCGGGCCATCACCCGAATGGTCACCGGCCGCGTGCCAGCCGGCGGCTGCTTCCCCGATCAAGGCCACGGCTCGCGTGCCTGCCCCGGTTGCCACGTCGTCGAACGGCAGCGCCAACGTCTCCGAGCGCCCGGCCGCAATCATCAACGCAAGATCGGCCCGCGTCTGCCGGCCGCCGCTCACCACCAGCAGTTCACCAACAGCCTCAGCGACGTCGAATGCTGCCGACATCGTCTCCACCGCCGGCCACCAGTCCGGATCTACGGTGGCCGCCTGCGGCGAAGGATCGAGCATGGCGGCCGGCCCGCATGGCGGTCCGAAGACGACGTATCCGCTACCGGCCAGCACGTCGGGGGCCGCCTGGGCCAGTTCTGCGTTTGTGGCCGAGACGTAGAGCACCTGGGCGCCCAGCGCCGCCAGCCAGCCAAACACGTCTGCAGCGGGTGAGGTGCCGTCGTCGGGCTGCAACACCAGCAGATTCTGGCCGGCGCGGGCACACGCAGCCGCCAGCGCGACTGTTGCCTGGTCGATGCCGACGACGGCGACTCCCATCGAGTCACGCGCACTGATGCCTACGGCGGGCAGCGACGGACGTACCAACGGTGACAGTGGCAGCAGGCGCAGCGACCTCAGTCCGACCAGCGCCGCAAGCGCCGGTGCATCAACCGGCAGGCCGATCAGTGGCATCTGCACATCCGTCGCATCCTCGCCGGGCACAACCCGCGACCCGCCAGCCGACGGGTCTGGCCGAATCACCGATCAAACTCGGCTCATATCGTCATGACCCTGGCACGCATTGTACGCGCCGGTGAACATGTCACGGTGACCCCAGGCGCAGGAACGCACCTGATAACACGTCGCACTCCGGGGTCGCGTTCTCGTGAGCATCCTGGCAAACCATATGGGCATCGTGCATCCCTGCACCAGGGCTGGTACACTTGCGCCGTCCATAGTTCGCCTGAGTTCGCCTGTTCGGTGAGGGCACCTGCTTGATGCGCGCGCGGAAAATTATGAGCACCTCGCTCCTGACGGTGGAGCGAAGTACTCCGGTCCGCGAGGTCATTCGGCTGCTGATTGAGCACCGCATCAGCGGTGTGCCCGTCGTGCATGATGGGGCCGTCGTCGGCATCATCAGCGAAGGCGACTTGATTTTGCGAGAGCGCGCCTATCGCCAGCGCGGCGGCATGGCGTTTCTTGCACAACAGCTCTTCGCCGACCATGAAAAGCTGGCGGTCGAGTATCGCAAGGCGCACGGCCTTGTCGCTGAAGATGTCATGTCGGAACCCGTCGTATCGGTGCTGCCGGGGACGCCGGTCGAAGAGGTGGCGCACCTGATGGCGGAGCGGCACATCAAGCGCGTGCCGGTCGTAGAAGGCGGCCGGCTCATTGGCATTGTCAGCCGAGGCGACGTGCTGCGCGCGGCCTACGAACGCCTGCAAGTGCTGGATGACGCGCCGCCCGGCGACGCCACCACGGACCAGGAGATCGTCGCACGCCTCATCGCGGAGCTACGAAGTGAGCCGTGGGCAGAAGTGAGTCACATTCGGCCGACCTGTTTCGACGGTCTGGTGACACTGATTGGTGAAGTCGAAAGTGATGCCGAACGAGAAGCCATCGAAGTTGCGGCGCGCGGATTGGTCGGCGTTCGCGGCGTAGATAACCAACTGGTCATTCGACCGGAGCTGGCTGATGAGCGCTAGCGCTGCGGGCGCACCTCTGAAAATCGTCGTCGTTGACGACACAGCCGAGATCCTCGAACTGATCGACGCCATCCTGGTGGATGAAGGATTTGCGGTTGTGTCATGTCAGAACGGCGACGTGGCAGTGGAAACCGTGGCGCAAGAGCAGCCAGCGCTGGTGATTGCTGACCTTCGGATGCCTGGCTACGAGAGCTGGGAACTGGTTGACCTGCTGCTCACGGACCCACGCACGCGGAACACGCCGGTCATCGTCTGTTCGGGGGCTGTCTCGGAACTGCAGGCTGAGCGCAGCCGGATGCAGGCCCGTGGCGGCGACGTGCTCGTGAAGCCGTTCGACATCTTCACACTCGTGACGAAGGTCCGGGAAATGACCGGCACCATGTAGGCAACGCGGGCCGGGGGTACAGCGGCCGACCACCACGTCGCCTGACCAGAAACGCCGGTGCTAGTTTCGAATCGTGACCTCGATGACGCTGCTGCCGAAGATGGCTGGCAGCGCCCAGAAGATGCCAACGACTAGCACTGCCAACACGGCCAGCATGACCGCAACGGATGTCAGACCGATCCCGGCGTCAGCGGCATCTGGCTCAGCCCGAGCATCGTCGATAGTCTGCGGGTTCTGCATACCTTCTCGTCTTTCACCACGTCGCGGCGGACCAGATTCAGCGACTGCGCGTGCTCGGGGACCGGCAGCAAGGATACGTCCTCACGAGCGGCCGGCGCACAGGCAAGCATGGCGTAGGCGGGCACAGTTCTTGCAGAGCGTTGCCAGTGCCGCGCACTTCGAAATGGGATGGCGCGGTGGCACAGCGCGGAGTGAGGAGCCCTATGAAACGAATCGCGGTATTGACGGCGTTTGTCCTGGTGGCCATGTTTGCTGCAGTGGCACCGCCTGGAACAACGACCCAGGCACAGGCAGGCTGCTTCCCTGAGACCGGATTCTGCATCACCAACCAGCAGTTCGCCGAGTACTTCCGTCTGCGCGGCGGCGTACGCATCATGGGCTATCCGATTTCGCGATCCTTCAGCCTTGATGGTTTCGAGGTCCAGTTCTTTCAGCGCGTCATTCTCCAGTCCCAGGCTGGCCAGGTCCAGCGCCTGAACATCCTCGACCCGAACGTCATGCCGATGACGCGGGCCAATCAGTCGGTCTTCCCGCAGTCTGACGCGGCACTGTCCGCACGGGCACCGCAGGTCGGCGCTGGCGACTATGCGCAACAAGTCGTGAACTTTGTACGGAGTGTTTCTCCGGACACCTTCAACGGGCAGCCGGTCGGCTTCTTCAATCTGTTCAACACCACGGTGCCGATTGACATCGCCTTCGCCGGGCAGACCCCGAACCCCGACCTTGTCACGTTGCTGAACCTGGAGATCTGGGGTCTCCCGACCTCCAACCCAGCTCCCGATCCGGGCAACGGCGGCTTCATCTACCAGCGGTTTCAGCGCGGCATCATGCACTTCCAGGCCGCGAGCGGAGCC
>JBBQBU010000617.1:0-3305 GCA_038318015.1 Chloroflexota bacterium
GGCGAACAGCACGGCCAGCGCCACGAAACCGATGCGGAGGGCCAGCCGCGACGCGTGCGCGTCCGTCCTCACCCGAGTTGCCGCCCCCGTCCGGGGCTGCTGTGTGACGGCCTGCGTGCTCATGCCAGTTCCCCCCGCCGCGGCTCGACAAGCAGGAAGTACACAGCGATGAACGCCACGATCATCAGCAACAGGATGGTGGCCGCCGCCGACGCCGAATACGGATCCTGGAAGTCGAAGTAGTTGATGTAGACGAAGGTGGACATGACGGGAATCGACCGCGACGCCATCACCATCACCACGTCGAAGATGCGGAACGCGTCGATAGCCCGTACGATCAGCGCCATCGTGATCGCCGGCATCATCAGCGGCAGCGTGATCGACCGGAACGCATCCCAGCGGCTGGCGCCGTCCACGTCGGCCGCCTCGTACACGTCGCCGGGGATCGCCTCCAGCCCCGCCAGCAGCAGCAGCACGACTATGGGCGTCACTTTCCACATGTCGGCCAGCGCCACCGCGAACATGCCGCGCAGGCCGCTCTCCATCCAGTAGACTGGCAGGCCGATCAGCCCGAGGCGCAACAGGGCCTCGTTCACGTAGCCGTTCGTGCGGAAGAAGTAGAGCATCGCCGCGCCAGCCACCAGCGTCGGCACGCCCATCGGCGTCAGGATGATGGTGCGGAACACGCCGCGCCCCCGAAACTGCCGCGCCAGCATCAATGCCAACACCAGACCGACCGTCATCTCCATTGTCACGCTCATCAGCGTGATGCCGATGGTGTTGATGAACGCCTCGCCGAAATCCGGCCGGCTCACGATGTACTGATAGTTCGACAGGCTCGGGAACGCGCCCGTGTAGCGATCGGTGAAACTCAACCCGACGGCCTGAAGCACCGGCACCAGCGTCAGCAGGCCGATGTACAACGTGAGCGGCAGAATCATCAGCGCTTCGAGCCAGTACCTCCGCAGGAAGTGGCCTGATCGAGCAACCATAGGGCCTCCTTGCCCAGCGAAAGAACTCAGGACGCGCCGATGAGCGCCGAGCGCGTCAACGCCGCCGGGTCGAGCCTGGACTGTCACGCCGATGCACGCCCGTCGTAACGTCACTGGCGCGCTGGCGACAATGACAGGAGCAAGCAGCGTGCCAGTGGCGCAGGGGCAAAGGGTGTCAGGTGCCGGGTTTTGGGCTAAAGAGTGTTCCCCCCCCCCCCGCCCGCGCAGGGGTGAGGAGGCCGGGGTGATGGCGTGAAGGTTGCCCGCCACTCGCGGGTGGAAGCCGCCCGGCAGCACCCAGCACTACCGGGCGGGCGTCGGCGTCCCCGACTCCCGGGCGACGGTGCCGGGGAACACCTGCGTCAGCGAGTTGGCGAAGGCGTACGCCCCCTGGATGCGCCCGTCTGGGGCCACCAGCAGCAGGTTCGTGTGGCCCCAATGATCCGTGCGGCCAGCCAGCGCAAAGAGCGCCACCGCCCTCACCCGCGGGTCGCGGTTCCAGGGAGTCCAGCCTTCGGCAGGACCGGCGGGCGGCCCGTCGAACGACAGCCGCACCAGTTCGGCGAACCGGTCGTCCTCGACCGTCGCGAAGTCCTTATCGCGCGCATTCACGTTCTGAGTGGCGCGGTGCCGCCAGCCCGTCTCGGTGATGTACACCGGCAACTCGCGGGGCACGCCAAGTTGCTGGAGCTTCCACAACTCCCACTCGTACCCGTTCACGCCCCGATTGTTGATGCCTGGCGGCGGCTGGCGGCGCGGCTTCGCCTCCGGTCGCACGTCGTCAATCTTGAAGACTTGCCGGCCCGGGTGCTCGATGAACGGCCCCAGCGGGTAGGCGTGCGAGGCCCAGCCGTCTAGCTGGGCGAAGATGTCCGGCACCTCCGCGATCATCCCCTCCAAGTACCGCTCCGAGTCGATGGCGAACGTGTTCCCGAACGTGGCACTCGGCGCGTAGGCGTCAAGCGCGCCGTTCAGCACCAGGACCTTGACGCTGGTGACGCGGCGAAGCGCCTCCGTCACGTCGCGCAGGAAGCGCGCGTACGCGGCGGGGTCCGGCGCGCCGCCCCACTCGTCGGGCCGGTTCGTCTCGTTCGCCACCGTCACCAGGACCGTGTCGGTCGGCCAGGCGATGGCGTCGAAGAAGCGGCGGAAGCGGTCGGCCTCGCTCTTGTAGCCACGTCCGTCAGGGTCGGGCACGGGGGCGGTCCACCATTGGTTCCGCTCGTCCTTGTAGGTTGCCAGCCGGATGATGGGCACCTGTCCCTCGCGGTGCAGCAGATCCACGAGATGCTGCCAGGAGTCGGGGCGCAGGTCGTTCGAGCGCACCAGTTCGACGGCGTAGCCGCCCGGCCCGGAGAGCCGCCCGGCCCAGGTGGCGTGCTCGTCCCAGACGGCTTCGGAGAAGCGCACGTTGCCGTCGTCGATCAGCAGGTGCACGCCGCGCTTGTTCACGGCGGCCGGCGTGGGCGTCGGTCCTGGCGCGCGCGTCGCCGGGACCGCCGAGGGCGGGATCGGGGGCGGCGTCTGGGTGACGGGGGCGGCGGGCGCGCGCGTGACGGTCGGGCCAGCGGGCGCGGCAGTCGCCGTTGCTGGGGTGGCAGGCAGGGCGGTGCCCGCCGAGACTGACGTGCCGGTCGGGCCGGGGGTGGTGGCTGGCCGGGGGGTACCTTCTGGTGATGTCTCCGGCGTGGCAGCCGGCGGCGTGACCGGCAGGCAGGCCGTCAGCGCCAGCAGGCACGCGAGCGCGCCCACCAGCAGGCGCAGCAGCGTGGCTGGCCCCTGCAGCCGGGCGGTGCGCGCGTTGCGGAACCGGCGATCTTCACGCATCGACAGGGCAATGGTACCGGTTGCCTGCCGCGCCCGCACCGTCTCCCGGCCCGGAATTGGGTCAAGTGTTCGGCAGGCTACAATGCGGCCGGTTGTCGGAGGTAGGCGTGGCGAACGAGATCGGCGTGGGGATCATCGGGGCGGGCATGTTCGGGGCGCAGCACGCGCGGGCGCTCGCTGGCGTGGCAGGTGCGACGCTGGTCGCGGCGTCGGCGCGGACCCCGGACCGCCTGGAACGCTTCACCGCCGAGTTCGGCGGCACCGGCTACCGGGATTTCCGCGATCTGCTGGCCGACCCGGCCGTGGACGCCGTCTGCATCGCGTTGCCCCACAACCAGCACGCCGAGGCGACGGTCGCGGCGGCACGGGCGGGCAAGGCGATCATGCTCGAAAAGCCGATGGCCCCCTCACTGGCTGACTGCGACACCATCGTGCAGGTGATTGCCGAGACGCGTGTACCCTGCATGGTGGCGCACCCGTACCGCT
>JBBQBU010000618.1:0-3299 GCA_038318015.1 Chloroflexota bacterium
TCTTCCCCGAGCAGCAGATCGCCGAGCGCCTTCGTCTCGACTGTGCCACCGTAGCTCAGGCCGCTGATGCCCTCGTCCGTCTCAATCTGGGTATATGTGCCGGTGTACGGCCCGCCCTCGTTCGGCGCTTGCCCGTTTCGCGCAATCTCGTAGATCGCGTTGCCAGATCGCGCCTCGCCCGTCACCTCGAACACCCGCACGCCCGTGATCTTCATGCCGCCTCCCTGCACCACACCGGAAGCGTACCCGGAAACACGCACGTTTCCCAACCGCCGCCCGGGACATGTTATCCTCGATCCATGCATCGTGACGCCTCTCGAACCCGGGGCGCGCCTCAGTTGATGGGTGATGTGTACGGATGGCTCGCTGCCATTGGGCAACGCCGGCTGGATGAGCGTGGCGTCATCGGCGAGAATGCACGGTTGGGCTGCTAGCGACTATGCTCCGCGCGGTAGGGGCTGAGACTCGGCGTCCGTGGCTGGCCGGGGATGCCGCTGGTTCGCCAGTGTTGATCGCCGTCGCCTCACGTTGATGCGTGGACGATGAGAGAGTTGGAGCAACGATGCCTCGACGTGGACGGCGGTCCCGCCCATCGCTGGCGGTGCACGAGCGGCCAGTCTGGCGAAGGCAGCGGACGAACCTCCCTGCGTCGTTGACGAGCTTTGTGGGACGCGAAGCGGAGATCGCTGCGCTGGTGCAGCGCCTCACGCAGGTGCGCCTGCTAACACTCGGCGGCATCGGCGGCGTTGGGAAGACGCGTCTCGCACTGACTGTTGCCCGGGCCGCCTTGGACCGGTATCCGGACGGCGTCTGGTGGATCGACCTGTCATCGGTGACGGATCCGACGCAGGTGGCGAGCGCCGTCGCGACGGCGCTCGGGGTGCGTGAGGCGCTAGGCCGCACTCCGGCTGATCAGCTGGTGGACGTGCTGCGTGAGCAGTCAGTGTTGCTGGTGCTGGACAACTGCGAGCGGGTGGCGGCGGCGTGCGGTGAACTCCTGGATGCGGTGCTGAAGGGCGGGCCGCGCTGTGCCGCGCTGGCCACCAGCCGGAGGTCGCTGGGGGTCGGCGGCGAATTCCTGCACCAGGTGCTGCCATTTGCGACACCGGATCAGACGATGAGCGCCGCCGATCTCCTGACGACAGACGGGCCGGGTGGAAACGAGGCGATCAGGCTGTTCGTTGCGCGGGCACAACATGCGCGATCGACATTCACGCTAACTGCGGACAATTGGAGTGCCGTTGCCTCGATCTGCCGCCGGGTTGACGGCCTCCCCCTGGCGATCGAACTGGCAGCGGCGCGGATCGGAGCGCTTTCAGCCGAGCAGGTCGCAACGAGTCTCGACCAGCGGCTGAGCATCCTGACATTCAGGAGCGCCCACGCCCCGCGTCACCAGACGCTGCGTGCGCTTTTTGACTGGAGTTATCGTCTACTCGGGTTGACGGAACAGGCCCTCTTCCGACGACTCTCCGTGTTCGCCGGGGGGTGGACGCTGGAGGCAGCCGGATGGGTCGGTGTGGGAGGGAAGGCGATCAACGAGCAGCCAGTCGGAGGAGAAAACTTCTCTCAGGCAGACGATGAAGGTGGGGTTCGAGTCGTCGCGACGATGGACGGCCTGGCGGCGCTGGTTGACGCGTCGCTCGTCGTTGCAGAGGAGGCAGGCGGCGGTGTTCGCTATCGGTTCCTAAACACGGTGCGCGACTATGCGCGGGAACGTCTGGATGAATCGGGAGAAACGACACGCCTCCAGGCTCGTCAGCTCCAGTGGTATCTCGGGGTGGCTGATGAGGGCGATGTTGCGCTGCACGGGGCGGATCAGCAGGCATGGCTGCTGGTGCTGGAACGCGAGCATGACAACCTGCGGGTCGCGCTGCTGGCAAGCGCCGCAGGAGATGGGTGGGCGCGGGAATCGGGTCTGGCGCTGACCGCTGCGCTTGGCTGGTTCTGGCTGATGCGGGGGCATGTCACCGAAGGCCGTCGCCTGGCCTCCCTGGTGATGGACGGGGCTACGCCAGACAGCGTTCAGTATGCCAAGGCGTTGCGAGCCGCAATCGTGCTGGCGTTCATGCAGGGTGATTTCGCCGCCGCAGCGCCGTTTGCAGAACGCGGCCTCGCGCTGGGTCGAGCGGCGGGCGCGCATGGCACCGTGGCGCACGCAATCGTGGTGCTGTCGGCTATGGCGCTCTTTCAAGGAGACGTGGAACAGGCCCGGACGATGCTGGACGACGGCCGTGTGTACTTTGAGGACGATCCCGGCATGTTCCACATGCACTGGTTGTACGCGCGCGCGCAGGTTACACGCGTGGAGGGATCTCTCGAAGAGGCAGTGGCACTTGGCGAGCGGGGGATGGCGTACGCACGGCAGCAGCAAGACGCCTGGGGTACGCGCCACTGGCTGGTCTTCCTGGGGCAAGTGACACTGTCTCAGGGGGAGCATCAGCGGGCGACGGCGCTGTTGCAGGAGGCGCTGACCATCAGCGGGCAACTGGAGGACCGATGGGGGGCGGCAGATGCCATCGAGGGGCTGGCCTGGGTCGCCGCCGCGTCGCAAGATGGCAGGCAACACCGACGGGGCCGGCAGCCGTCGATGGAGCAGGCCGAACGCGCAGCATGCCTCATCGGGGCAGCAGAGGCGCTACGTGAGG
Source organism: Chloroflexota bacterium (assembly GCA_038318015.1). Lineage (GTDB taxonomy): Bacteria > Chloroflexota > UBA6077 > UBA6077 > JACCZL01 > JADZEM01. The sequence continues at coordinate 2,646 of JBBQBU010000618.1, forward strand.
CGCTGGGCATGCAACTCTTCGGCATCTGGCAGGTGGATCACGACAGTGCCTATGCGCGGTCTCGGGCGGCGTTGAACGCGGACGGGTTTGCGCAGGCGGTGGGTCGGGGCCGGGCCATGCCGCTGGGCCAGGTGGTGACGCTGGCGCTGGACGGTGCCACGACGGCCGCACGCGGACAGCAGGCCACCGCTAGGAACGAAGCAGGGCTCGTTCTGACGGGTCGCGAGCGGGACGTTGCGGTGCTGATTGCACGCGGCCTGACGAACCGCGAGATCGCGAACGAACTGGTCATCGCAGAGGGCACGGCAGCGGTCCACGTCGGGAACATCTTGCGGAAGCTCGATGTGGTGTCGCGGGCGCAGGTGGCGGCCTGGGCCGTGGATGCCGGACTTGTGCGCTAACCGGCCCGCCACTGCCGGGCTGTGGACGGCCCGAGAAATATGCATCCGCGCGCGGCATCTATAGAGATCTGCGTATGTGCATCTGCTGCGAACGGTATAGGCTGGAAACAGCCGAATCAGATGACGCGCATTCCACGAAGAGCCGGCCGGTTGAGTCCTCCTGATTCGACGGCCGCCGGTGTGGATCGCCCTTGCAGCGTCGTGGCCGGCAGCATGATGTCCGAAGGGAGTGCGAGATGTGGGGATCACGAGG
>JBBQBU010000619.1:0-3283 GCA_038318015.1 Chloroflexota bacterium
TCCCGGTCAGGTCGCCCAGCGCGTCCAGGTACGCGACACGCATGGCGACTTGCTGCGGGTGCCGGCCCCGCAGTTCGAGGATGTCGGCAATCGTCGCCAGCATCGGCGCGTCGATCTCGTGCAGGCGACTGTAGACATCGCGGGCCATCGGCGGCTCCCCGGTAGCAATGTGGAGCAATCTGGGCCAGCGTGCGCCGGCCGAAACCGCATCAGGCGTGACTCCGGCCCATGTCGCTGCGTAGTATACGGGCGATTCCGGCCAGGTCAGGCAGTCGAGTAGCCTTCACCGCTACACTCAGCGCAGGACGCGGCGGCAGTGGCGCTCTGCGCCCTCTGACACCGCTGTGGCCGCGCCAGAGGGCGCGTGCGTCTCTCTGGTTTGCCTGGTTGTGGGAGCATGAGGGCGTGAATCTCTGGATCGGTGCGGTCGCGCTAGGGCTGGCGTTTGCGGCGTCGGCGCTCGGCATCTTCATCACGTTCCGCGTGCTGGCGTTCCCTGACCTGACCGTCGATGGCAGCTTTCCGCTCGGGGCGTCCGTATCGGCGATCCTGCTCACCTGGGGATGGGACGCCTGGACAAGCCTGTTGGTGGCGGCGTTAGCGGGCGCGGCGGCTGGCGCGGTGACGGCGCTGCTCAACAGTAAGCTGAAGATCAACGGACTGCTCTCCGGCATCCTCGTTTCCATCGGCCTCTGGACGGTAAATCTCCGGGTGATGGAGGACAAAGCGAATCTGCCGCTGCTGACGGTGGACAATGTGCTGACGCCGGTCCGCCCGTACATTGCCGATTCCAACCTGCGGGCCGTGGCGGTTTTCGGCGTCGTGGCGGTGCTGCTGGTGCTGCTGCTGTACTGGCTGCTCCACACCGACCTGGGCCTTGCCGTCCGCGCGACCGGTGAGAACGAGAAGATGGTGCGCGCCCAGGGCATCGACGCCGACGCCATGCGGCTGATTGGGCTGGCCGTGGCGAACGGATTGGTAGCATTCTCGGGCGGGCTGGTGGCCCAGTTCCAGGGATTCGCGGATGTCGGCATGGGCCTCGGCATGATCGTGGCCGGCCTCGCCGCCGTCATCATCGGGGAGACGCTTGTCAGGCCGCGCAGCGTCGGCACCACGCTGGTGGCGGTCGTCATCGGCTCGGTCGCCTACCGCGCCGTGATCGCCGCCGCCCTGTCGCTCGGCCTCCGCACGACTGATATGCGCCTCGTCACGTCGTTGATCGTGATTGTGGCGCTGGCGGTGCCGCGCCTCCGGACCCTGGTCATGCCGCGCGCCCTGACGTTTCCGACTGGCCCGGCCAATTCGGCCAGCCCGATGGTGCGCCGATGATCCGCCTGACGGACGTGGCCGTCACATTCAACGCCGGCACCGTCAACGAGGTGCGGGCGCTGCGTGGGTTGTCGCTGACCATGCAGGACGGCGAGTTGGTCGCGGTGGTCGGCTCGAACGGGGCCGGCAAGAGCACCCTCCTGAATGTGATCGCGGGGGTGATCGCACCGCAACAGGGGCGCATCGCCATCGCTGACCAGGACGTGACCGGGCGATCTGAACACCGCCGCGCCACGCTGGTCGGCCGGGTTTTCCAGAATCCGCTGGACGGCACCGCTGCCGGCCTGACCATTGAGGAGAACCTGTCGCTGGCGTTGCGGCGCGGGCACCTGCGCGGGCTGCGGCAGGCGGTTGGCGAGGGCGAGCGAACGCTGTTCCGCGAGCGGCTAACGGCGACCGGACTGGGGCTTGAGCGGCGCCTGAACGTGCCGGGCGGACTGCTCTCGGGCGGCCAGCGGCAGGCGCTGACACTGCTGATGGCCACGCTGGCCGGGCCGCGCGCCCTGTTGCTCGACGAGCACACCGCCGCGCTGGACCCGGTCGCCGCCGCCCAGATCGAGGAACTGACGGTGCAGGTCTGCACTGACCAGCGGCTGACCACGCTGATGGTCACGCACAATATGCAGCAGGCATTGCGCGTCGGCACCCGGACGATCATGCTGCATCAGGGCGAAATCGCCCTGGACGTCTCGGCCGAAGAGCGGCGCGGCATGACCGTTGACGACCTCGTGCGACGATTCCAGGAGACGCGGCATCAGGCGCTCGTGGACGACGAACTGCTCCTGACCCACTAGCCAGACCACCAGCCAGGCAACGACCTGCCCGACACGCACTCACCGCCGCCACAAGCATACTGGCTGCTCTCGATGATCGCTCATTCTGTGCAGGGGAGAACGCGCATGTCTCGGATCACTCGACGCTCGGTGCTACTCACATGGTCAGGCCTGCTGCTGGCAGCCTGTGCCCCAGCCACCGCCACTGCGCCCACGTCGCCGCCAACTGTCGCCAAGCCCACCGAAGCGCCGAAGCCGGCCGCCGGTGCATCCCCGGCCGCCAGTCCGGCCGCAGCGGCCAGCCCCGCTGTCTCGGTCAGCCCGGCCGCCGCCGCAGCAGCCTCGCCGGCGACCACGGCCCCGGCGGCCAGTCCAGCCGCCGCCGCAAGTTCCGGTGCCGGCGCGTGGCCGCCGGCCCGCAAGGCCATCGTCGGGCAGGCACCGGCCGGCAAGAACTTCTCCGTCGGCATCATCCAGTTCGTGTCCCACCCGGCCCTTGACGCCGCCCGGAAGGGCACGATCGAGGCGCTGGCCGACAACGGCTACAAGGAAGGCACGAACCTCAAGATCGACTACCAGAACGGCCAGGGCGACGTGGCGACCGTGAACCAGATCGCCCAGCGGTTCAAGGACGCCAACCCTGACCTTGTCGTCGCCATCGCGACGCCGCCGTTCCAGGCGATGATGAACGTTGCCAAAGAGGGCGGGAAGCCGCCGCTGGTCTTCAACTCGATTGTAGACCCGTTCGCAGCTTCGGGAAACATCGTCAAGACGCCAACCGACAAGCCGCCGTATGTCACCGGCCTCCAGGCGCTGCCGCCCGTCGAAGACGCCATGAAGCTGGCCCAGAAGTGCGTGCCAAACGCGAAGAAGTTCGGCATCATTTGGAACCCGACCGAGGCCAACTCGGCCGTTGTGACGGGCATCGCCCGCGAGGCCGCGCCGAAGCTCGGCATTGAGCTGATCGAGCAGACGATCTCTAAGTCTGACGAGGTACTCCAGGCCGCGCAAGCCCTGATCTCGAAGGGCATCGACCTCTTCTTCGTCTCGACGGACAGCACCGTCGTGGCAGCGTTCGAGGGTGTCGTCAAGGTCGCCAACGACAACAAAAAGCCGCTCTTCGCCAACGACCCGTCGAGCGCAAAGCGCGGGGCGTCGGCGGCGCTCGGCATCGACTACGA
>JBBQBU010000620.1:0-3276 GCA_038318015.1 Chloroflexota bacterium
GCCGTGATCTTCACAGTTCTCCCCTCCCCTCACTGGTGAGGATGGGCCGAATCAGCAGGCCCCTTGCAGGGTAGTGCGTTCGCGGTGCACCTGACCAGCGCTGCAAGGCGTCGCACGGCCTGTTGCACGAGCCGTTGCACTTCGAGTTGCTACTGCGCGATGTCGTCCTCCGGTCGGGCCGCCGGCACCCGCACGGCGGGCCACGGGCGCAGAGCCGAAGGCGGCACCACGGCCGGCGTGCCGCCCGGAGGCTGCCAGAGCAGGGTTACATACGAGAAGTCGGTGCTGTCCACGAAGCGCACCCGAATATCGTGCCAGCCGCGCGTCAGGTGAACCTCTGCCTCAGCCACGCCGTCCGGCACCGGCTTCCGGACGACCTCTGCCCCGTCGATCCAGAGCGTGCCGGCCCCCAGGCTACTCACGCCGAAGACGTACCGTCCCGCCCGTTCGGCCCGCACCGCGCCAGTCCATTCCAGCGTGTACGGGCGCGGCAACGGCAGCACGTGGGTCCGCAGCTCGACATTCGCGTCGATCTGTTCGGCGGCCGGCTCGCCTTGCGGCTCAGGGCCGCCGAAAGCCCGGGCCAGAAGCCCCTCAGGCTGGATTGGCGCGACGTTGAGGAACTGTGGCGGTATCGGCGTCAACTCCCGGCCAGGCGCGGCCCAGCGCACCACCGGCGGGCCAGCCGCATCGCCCAGGCCGCTGCCGACAAGGCGCAGCGCGTGGTTGCCGCGCGCCAGCCGCAGGGCTGCCTCGCCGCCGCCGCGCACAAGTTCCAGGCCGTCCACAGTCAGTGCCAGCACCGGCGGCCCGTCCACCCGCAAGCGGTACGTCCCGGTTGCGGGTACCGTCAGCGTGGTCGTCCAGGTCGCGTCACACGGCACGGGCAGCGGCGCATCGGCCCCACCCAGCGGCGACAGTGACGACTCATGACGGTCAACCACGCGACCGCCCGCTCGGTACTGGGCCAGGACGCCGCGCGTGGACTGCACCGCCTCCGGGGACAGGGCGAACGCGTACCCGGCAATACTGCCGTTCGGTGCCACGGTGATTGCCCGCTGAGACGCCGGGTACAGTGCGACGATCCGCTCGGCCACGCCCGGCCGCGCGCCGATTACGATGGCAGCCGACAGATCGGTGACGGGCAGGCTGCTGCCGGGGTCGAACGGTCGGCGCTGGTGTCCGCCAGCATCGAGAAACCGCACGCTCGGATGGTCAACCCACTGTGGTTCCAGGTAGGCCGGCATGTCCGACGGCAAAGTGTTGACGATGCGGCCGGCCTCCGTCTGGGATGCCATGAAGCCGTCCCAGGTCCGGATGTCGGGTTGCTGTTGGCCGAAGAAGCGCAATAGGTTGCCGGCGCCGCCCAGCACCAGGACGCCGACGACGAGGGCAGTCGGCAACAGCCGCCAGCCGCCAGCCTGCATCGTGCCGTCACCTCGGCCCGCGCCGCTGTTGCCAGCATCCGGCGCTGCGTCCTCTGACGGCCGCCCAGCGCCTCGGAGCAACTGATCGGCGCGGGTCCAGAGCAGCCCCAACGGCAGCGCGGCCAGAATGACGGCGGGCACCAGCGCATCAATCGACCGATGGCTTTGCGGCGCATCCCAGATGGACGACAGGATGCCGCCCGCCAGCGCGATGGGCAGCCAGGCCACCAGCAAGACGGTTGGCAGACTGGCACCGGCCGCAAGGGCTAGCACCAGCCCGGCCATGCCGAGGCCGCCGGTCAGCGGATCGAGCATCGGGCGGCCGGACCAGTTGTGCCGCCCGTTGTTGTCGCCGTGCACCTGGAACATGAGCAGATGGGCGCGCACGTTGGCAAAGATCGGCTCCAGGCTGCGGGCCTGCTCGACATCGTGGAAGACGGTCACGGCGTTGGCCCGGGCCGCAAAGTCGCCTGGGCGGGTCACGGCATACAGCACCAGCGGGCCAGCCGTCAGGACGAACGCCGCCGCACAGACGGCCAACCCGAGGCCGAACCGCTTCACGAACGCCGCTCGCGCACCTCGTTCAGCCCGCCACTGGCCGACCAGATGATGCAGCACCACTACCGCCAACACCGGCGGCAGCAGTTGGCTGGTGAAATAGAAGAATAGGCCGGCGGCTGCCGCCACACCGGCCGCCCCAAGCCAGAACCGGCTGCCGCGCCGCAATGCAGCCACCAACAAGGCGACGGCCAGCGTGTCGCAGGTCAGCGACAGCACGGCCGGCAACGCCACCCGGCTGAAGTTGAGGTGCCACGTCAGCGTCACCGTCAGCGCGGCGGCCACGACGGCGACGCGCCGGCCGTAGAGCACCCAGGCCAGCAGGTAGACCGCACCGACGCCCACCGCGCCCGCAACCGCCACCGGCAGCCGCAACGCCAGCGCGTCCCGGCCGAAGACGGCCAGCAACGGGGCTATCAGGTACCAGAGGCCGGTCGGTTCCTGGAGGACGCCCGCCGCGAAGATCGGCCGGTAGCCAAGCTCCGTCAGGATGCGGAGGGCCTCCAGGCCGCGCTGTGACTCGTCGAACCACAGCCCCTCGGGGATGCTGCCTAGGTTCCAGACGCGCACGGCCAGCGCGACCAGCATCAGGCCACCAGCGATCAGCGAGTCGCGGCGCGCCCAGCCGGGCAACAGCCGGCGCTCGGACGGCCCAGCCGCGCGCCACAGGCCCACCAGGAGCAAGACGACAGCGACAGCATGCAGCAGCCAGGCCGCCGAGCGTAGCCGGCCCAGCGCGAAGAACGTCAGGCAGGCCACTTCCGCCAGGACGGCCACGACCACGAACGCCCGGGCCGGTGTCAGGCCACCAAACCTCGCCGCCGACATCGGGGCGATATGGCTCGATTCGGTTTCGTCCTCTCGCGGCGCCACCGGCCCCTCCGCGAACTCGCGTCCCGCGTCAATGGCCGAGTGGTCGCCCACCGCTGTTGGGGTCCGAGCCGCCGCCACCCGGCCTCCTGGCTGCCAGCCCGGGCTGAGCACCGCCGTATCCGCATCATGCGTCGCCGTGTTCAGACCGAGAGCCGTAGGCCAGCCCTCGGGCCGCCAGCCGAAGCCGATCCGCGCCACCGCCGCGAACGCCGCCCCGACCGCGATCAGCAGCCAGAACAGCGCCAGCGAAGCCGGCGCTTCCCAGAGCCACGCCGCCAAAGACACCGCCAAGACCGCCAGCCCGCCACCGACCATTAACGCTTCAGGCTCAGCCAGCGTGAGGCTCAGTGCGGCGGCCGGCGCCGCAGCAGCAGGCAACTCGGCCGGGTTCCCGACGGCCGCAACGCAGGCAGCCGGA
>JBBQBU010000621.1:0-3272 GCA_038318015.1 Chloroflexota bacterium
GGTGCCGCGCTACTTCGACGATCCAGAGTACACCACCGAGTCCGGTGCATCGCGGGTGCCCATCGGGCGGGTGGGGCTGCCGAAAGACATCGGGCCGGCCGTGGCGTTCCTCTGCTCCGAGGGGGCTGGGTTCATCACCGGACAGGTGATCTACGTGGACGGCGGCTCAACGGCGCGTCTCGGCGCCCGGCCGGTGCCCATCGACCCACCGAAGTAGAAGACGAGCCGGCGGCAGGCCGGCGGACGAGGTGGGAGGTAGCGAGTAGGTAGCCGGGCGGAGTCTGGCCGGGCCTACGCCGGGCCGGTCAGCGGGAACGAGGCGGCGACGGTGAAGAAGCCGTCATCGCCCTTCTCGACAAGGTGGATATCTGACACGGCCAGCGTGCGGGAGCGCTCGTCGCGGAACAGCCCGAGGCGCTCGGTGAGCGCGGCGTGCGCGGTGTCCCAGGCAGCCTGATCGGGCAGGTCCACCAGCAGCGACCAGTGCGGGGCGAAATGTTCGAGCGCCCAGGCCTCGCCCGTCAGTTGGTAGATCGCCTGGAGGCGGCCCTCTTGCAGCGCGTCGCGTGACGGGACTCGGCCCGTTCGGAGCGGGCTGATCATCGTCACGACCTGCCGATGAAGCCGCGAGATCGCCTCGTCCGGCGAGTCAAACCCCGCCACCAGCACGCGGGGCGTCGCATGGAACGACCCGTCGATGCGGCCGTTGACCAGCGTGAACGGCGCGGTGCGACCGGCGATCCACCCCAGGCGGGCCAGGATCTCGGCGCGGTCGGCCGGGTCGTACGTCAGCGCGCCGCCGGCGATGGTGCAGTGCAGCCCGTAGCTGGGCGCAAACCCGAGCCAACGCTTCAGGCTGGCCGCGTCGGTGATGCCGACGAGCGCCGAGGGGCCGTGCGAGCGCGCCCAGATGTCGTAGCCAAGCATGCTGGTGCCAAGCCGGTAGAAGGGGTGCCCCGCCGCCGGGATCAGAAAGACGCCAAACTGTGCCACGCAGACCTCCCAGGCCGGATGCTGCGGCCGAGCCACCAGAGGCCCGCCAGCACCAACACGGCCAGCCCTGTGACCAGCAGGCCGCGCGTAAGGCCGCCCGGCCAGTAGCGCACCGTCACGCGGTGGGCAGCCGGCGGCAGGCTCACCCCAACGAGTGCGCCGTCTACCGCCTCGACAGCCAGTGGGCGGCCGTCAGCCTCGGCGGACCAGCCGGGGTACCAGGGCTGCGTCGTCACCAGCCAGCCCGGACCCTCAGCGTCAACCGTCAGCCAGCCAGCCCCCTCGGCAACAATCCGGGCCGGGCCAGGATCGACGATGGCGTCAGGCGCGGTTGTGCCGGCCCGCGTGATGCACGACTGGCGCGGGAAGTCGGGGGCGCGGACCTGGCGTGCGCCGCCCGGCCAGGAACAGTGCGCCACCCAGGCCCGTGGCGGCGACAGCGGCAACACCGTCTCACGGGAGCCGTGCCGCTCGATGACCGCCGAGTAGCCGAGCAAATAGAGGATCGGCACGGCATCGCGCTCGATGTCGATCTGCACTTTTGCATTGGAGCGGCCCGTCACCAGCGTCATGTACTCGCCGCTGAACAGCGAGACGTAGCCGCCTGGCTGCTGCACCCGCAGGACCGGACCGTAGTTGCCCAGGACCGGGCCGGCCTCGCCGAGGATGGCGGCGCGTTCATAGGCCTGGAGGCTCGCGCCCCGGGCGACGATCTCGGCTGGGTCGGCCCACTGCCGGCGGAACGGCTGGAGCACCACGATCAATTCGACGGCAGCCAGCGCCACCAGCGCCGCCCGCCGAGGCTGTGCCCCCCGGATGCCCAGCGCCAGCGCGGCCAACACCAGCATCAGCAGGGACGCGGCGAGGCCAGGGCCAGGACCGGCCGCCAGCAGCCGCCGGCTGGACCTTGACAACAAGTCGGCGCCGCCGGACCAATCGGCCACCGGCTGCACCCACAGCGCGATGGTCCAGGCAGCGCCAGCCACCAGCACCGCCAACCCGAGCGCCGCCGCAGCGACACGCCCCCCGCGCAGCCGCTCCAGCCCGACGCCAGCGGCAACGGCCAGCCCCAGTGCCGCCAACGTCAGATGCTTGCTGGGGATGCGAAGGCTGGTGTACCCCGGCAGCCACTCGGCCAGCGGGTACCAGGGCGCGTAGCCCCCGAACGCCAGCGCCACGGCCACGGCTACGGCCCCCCAGCAGAGCAGCCGCCAGCGCCGCCCGACAAACGCCGCCGCCAGCAGCGGCACCGTCCCGACGTACAGCAGCCGCTCATGCCACTCGTAGAGGGGGCCGGGCCAGTAGTCGGCGCGTGGGTCACCGAATGTCAGCGGCGCGAACATGCCCATCAAGTGCCAGGGCGGCAGCGAGGCGGCCGTGCGAAAGTCCCAGTCCATGCGCGTCTGGCGGTTCGAGATCGCCAGCACGTCAAGCACGGGCAGCATCTGGAACGCCGCCAGCCCGCCGCCAAGCGCCATCGCCAGCACGATCCGCCCAACCGCCGGCACGACGGCGTGCGGCCCCGCCTTCAGCGCCGCGCCGGCCGCCCAGAGCGGCAGCCACCACAGCGCGAAGATGACGACTTCGGGCTGCCCGGCCAGCGTCATCAGCGCGACGACGACGGCCAGCAGCAGCACGCGCCGCCGTGCCCTGATGTCGATGGCGAGGCCGGTCGCCAGCGGGAGCCAGGCGTTCGCCTCCAGAAAGCTCAGGTGGCCGGCCCACATCCGGGCCACCATCGCGCTGCCCAGAGCGTAGGTCAGGCCGGCCAGCACCTGCCCCTCGCGAGTTGCGCCCAGGCGACCGGCGCACCATGCCGCGCCCAGGCCCGCCAGGATGACGTGCAGCGCCACCAGCCAGTTGATCGCCAGCATCGCTGGCAGCGGGGTCAGGAGCCAGTGCGGCGGGTAGCCGTATCCTGCCTGCAACGTGGCGAAGGCGGGGATGCCGCTGAACGTGTACGGGTTCCACAGCGGGAAGGTGCCGGCCGCCAGCGCGTCGCGCCAGAGCACGAACCACGGGTAGTGAATGACCAGCACATCACCACCAACCACCAGCGCGCTAGCCGTGACCCAGGCCGGTGCCATCACTGCCGCCAGCACGACCGTCAGCAGCAGGTACGGGCGTGCGAAAATGGCAGCTAGCGCCGATTGCCAGCCGCCAAGCTCGACACTGGTGTGGTCGGCGCTTCCGTGTTTGGCTGATGCGGCCGGCGTTGTCGCTCCGGCCGCACCCGACGGTGCGGGCAGCGCCCCCGGCGAGGATGAGACGGACAAATC
>JBBQBU010000622.1:0-3251 GCA_038318015.1 Chloroflexota bacterium
GTCGCCGCTGGCGCTGATGTCGTCACGGGCGGGGTGGCTGCCGGCCGGACTGGCCGACGGCCGGCAGCGGGCGGCCCAACTGCTCGCTCCGGGTGCCCCGGATGGTGCGGGCGTGGGCCTCGGACTCAGCAGCGCGGCCAACGCCATGTCGTCCCGCCCGCCCCACCTCGTCTTGCTGGGGCTGCTCGCCGTTCGCGCGCCGCCTGCCTGACGCGGCCTCCGACGACCAGAAACACCCGACCGGTACAGCCCGCACGTCTGGCGCACCACCACTGATGGCTAGCGCGTCAACACGGATGGCGTGTCGCGCTGGCACACCGCGTCGGGGCCGGAGTATTTGCAGCGCACGCGACGTTCACCCATGCGGGAGAGACGCGATGACCGAACATACCAGGCAGCGCACGACACGTGTGGCTGCGACCACCGTGCGGCCATGCCCGAACGGCGTGTCTGACCATGTCCTGCTTGACCTGAGCGACGAGGAAGCACGGCTGGCTGGCCTGCCACCGGGGCAGCCGGTCCACGTGGACCGGCAACGTAATCCAGCAACTGGCGACCTTGTCTGGGCGGAGTTGGTCCGTCGTGGCACCACCCAACGGATGGTGCGACGGTACGGCCAGGATGCCGGCTGGGTCACGCTGTCTGCATCGGGCGGGGGCGCGGCGGCGATCATGCGGCGGCAGGCAGAACTGCTCATCCTTGGCGTCGTCGACGATTCGACTGGCTGCATCGTTTCAACGACCGCGTAGGCACGATTGGCGTCGCCCCGCTGTCCGAGGGGCTGACGCACGCACCATTGGCGATGACGGAGGGTCTGGGTGCCTCACGGAATCTTGTTTGACATTGGGCTGGCGATTGTCGCCGCGACGGCGCTGGCCTACGTGGCGCGCCTCCTCCGGCAGCCGCTCCTGCTGGCCTACATCGGGGCCGGCCTCCTGATCGGACCGCCGGTGCTCGGCCTCGTCCACAGCGAGGAGACCATCAGCGAGTTGTCCGAGCTGGGCCTCGCCTTCCTAATGTTCATCGTCGGCCTGGAGATCGACCTGAAGAAACTGGTCAACTCCGGGCGCATCGGCGCGCTGGTTGGCACCGTGCAGGTTGTTGCCTGCGCCGTCCTGACGGTGCTGTTCGCCTACGTGCTGGGGTACGGTGGCCTGCCGGCCCTGTACCTGGGCGTCGCGACGGCATTCTCCAGCACGATGATCGTGGTCAAGCTGCTGTCTGACAAGAGCGAGCTCGACACGGTAGACGGCCGGCTGACCCTCGGCATCTTGCTGATGCAGGACGTGCTGGCCATCGTCGTGCTGGCGCTGCAACCGAACCTGAACGACCCGTCTGCGCTGCCCATCGCGATCTCGGTGGCGTCCGGCTTCGGGCTGGTGGCGGGGGCGCTTCTGCTGTCGCGGTACGTCCTGCCGGCGCTGTTCCAGTACGTTGCCAAAAGCCCCGAGATCATCATGATCTCGGCGATAACATGGTGCCTGCTGGTCGGCTACATGGCGATGCTGGCGAACTTCTCGATTGCGATGGGCGCATTGATCGCTGGCGTCACGCTGTCAGCATTCCCGTACAGCCTGGATGTCGTCGCCAAAATCCGCAGCCTGCGCGACTTCTTCGTCACGCTGTTCTTCGTGGCGCTGGGCATGCAGTTGCAGATTGACAGGCTGCACGTGATCCTGGTGTCGCTGGCGCTGTCGGTGGTGGTGATCCTGTCGCGCTTCGTGACGATTGGCCCGGCGCTGTACCTGATGGGCTACGGCTCGCGGGTCGGGTCGCTGTGCTCGCTGGCGCTGGCGCAGGCTGGCGAGTTCGCACTGGTGATCGTGGCACTGGGCCTGACGCTCGGGCACGTGGACCGCGAGATTGCGTCGATTCTGGCGCTGACGCTCGTCATCACTTCCACAGTCTCCACCTACATGATTATGGGCAACCATGCCGTGGCGCAGCGCATCGTGCAGGCGGCTCGCGCGGTGGGCATCCCCGAGCGGCTGCGCCGGGGCGACGACGGCGAGCCGGGCCATCAGCACGGTGCGGCCCTGGCGGTGCTCGGGTTTCACCGCGTCGCCAGCTCGCTGGTGTACCAGGCGCAGGGGTCGTCAAAGGGCCACGACGTGCTGGTGGTGGACTTTAGCCCAGAGGTCTACAGCAGGCTGGCGGCGATGGACATCCCTGTCGTCTACGGGGACATCAGCCACCTGGACACCCTGGAGCACGTTGGCATCGAGCGGGCGAGCGTGGTCATCTCGACCGTCTCCGAAGATTTCCTGCGCGGCACCGACAACCTGCTGCTGCTGCGCCAGATTCGGCGGCTCAACCCGCAGGCACGGGTCATCCTGTCGGCCGAGACGCTGGAGCGCGCCCGCGAGATGTACGCGGCCGGCGCGGATTATGTCGTGTTGCCGCGCGTGGAGACGGCCAGCGCGTTCCTGGACGTGCTGGAGGCCATCGAGCGGGGCGACCTGGGCGACTATCGCGAGAAGGCGCTGGCGGACCTTGCGGACCGGCAAGAGGTGCTGGCCTGAGACGAGGAGTCAGGAGTCAGGAGCATTGTCGGGGCGGGGCGGGACGCACGACGACAAGGCGCGCCGGCGGGCGCACCAGCGGTTCGCCCCTTCGAGACACGGCCTATACTGCACCTGTTTCTCCTCTCCCACTTGTCGGAGAGGGGGCTGGGGGTGAGGGCAGCCTGGGCGGGGCGCTCGCGTATACTTCGGGCATCCACCACGGGAGGCGCGGCGTTGGGACGGTTGCAGCGCGAGGTCTTCATCAATGCCCCGCCAGCGGCCGTGTTCGCCTTCCTGGCCGAACCGGAGCGGCTGCCCACCTGGACGCCCGGCGTGATCGCGGTGCGGCGCACCAGCCCCGGCCCGGTCGGCGTCGGGACGACCACCGAGACGCAAGTCGAGGCGTTCGGGGTGCAGCAAACGCTGCTCGGGCGCTGCATCGCCTTCGACGCTCCGCGCACGCTCTCCGTCCAGAACGTCACGGCCACCCCGATCAAGGTCGGCGGCGTGACCGTCGGCACCATCACGACGATCAGCACCAGCGTCCTGGCCCCCGAGGGCGCGGGGACGCGGCTGCGCGCCAGCCTTGACTACCAGCTTGGGTCAGGCTTCATGGCCAGCATCGCCGAAGGTATCGCCGGGCCGAAGATGCAGGCCGACTTTGACACCTCGCTCCAGAACCTCAAGCGGCTGCTGGAGCAGGCACAAGCACCCGGCGGCTGAGATCAGCGCCGGCGGGGTCGAGGC
>JBBQBU010000623.1:0-3239 GCA_038318015.1 Chloroflexota bacterium
AGCTCTGTTTACAGGTCATCGAGCAGAAGTAGTAGAGATGCCCGTGGTACCGACAGACGTATGTCTCTTCTTCGAAGGTGATCGGGGTCACACAGACGGGATCTTCAATCATTTTCACGGTGGGGCTCCGATGGAGGCGCGGCGACTGGCCGTGCAATGGTGGCGCTGCTGATAGTGGCGAACCCTGTCGCTTTCTATTTGAGAAAACGTGCGGGGGAGGCCGTGTGCCACATGGCGAACGTCCCGTCGTGGCCGGGACATCTGCCATAGGTTTTTCAGGAGTTGGCCGTCTGGTCTGGACCATCCGAGCCTGAACAGTCCGGTATAGTCCCGAGGCCCGCCGGTGTGGTCACGTTCGGCAGGCTGCGGCGGCACCAGGGGGCTGCTGACACCGGCCGGACTGGCGTGAGGGATGGACCCGTGAGGAGGATGCTGCGGCGGCTGGCACAGCGGGCGGCGCGGTTGCTGGGTCCATCGGCGTCGTCGGGGCCTCCGGCGTCAACTGACAGGCCCGCGAGCACGGTCCCGGCCCTGACATCGTTGCCGCTGGCGGTGTCGCCACGTGTCGAGACAGCGGGCACCGTGCCGCCCGGTCCGAAGGGTCTGCCGAACTGGGCCGCCATCCTTGACACCGACCGCGCCCTCTGGACCGACGCGCTGAGCCGGGCGCAGACCGGCCCGGCCGTACTGATCGGCACGGTGGTATCAGGTTCACCGGCCGTCGTCAACGTCGAAAGCCTGTTGGCGGCAGCATTGACGCTGCGCGGGGCGCGCGTCCATACGCTCCTGTGCGACCGCGCGTTGCCGGCCTGCCTGCGCTGCGAACCGGAGACTGTCCCCGACCCCGGCACCCTGGAGCGGTACGAGCTGCCGAAAACGATCTGCGACGGCTGCTACGCACGCGGAGACTACACGTTTGGCGGGTTGGGGCTGCCAGTCCACCGCCTCGGGGCGCTGCTCACGGAGAGCGAGCGGCGCGTCGCCCGTGCCCTGGCTGGAGATGTGCCGTACGACCGCATCCGCGACTTTCACTTAGACGGCCTGGCGATAGGTGAGCATGCCCATGCAGGCGCGCTGCGGTTCTTCGCCACAGGCACGCTTGAGGGTGAGCCGTCCGGGGAGGTGGTGGCGCGGCGGTATCTTGAGAGCGCGCTCCTGACGACGTTCGCCAGCCGCCGCCTGCTCCAGCAGGATCAGTTCGCGGCGGCTGTCTACAGCCACGGCATCTACGCACCGCACGGCATCCTGAATCAGGTCTGTCAGCGCGCGGCTGTGCGCGTCGTCAACTGGGTGGTGGCCTACCGCAAGCGCTGTTTCGTGTTCAGTCACGACGATACGTACCACCACACGCTGCTCTCAGAGCCAGAATCGGCCTGGGAGGATCTGCCCTGGACTGACGAGATGGAGGCCGAGATCCTGGCCTACCTCCGCAGCCGCTGGGACGGCACGCGCGACTGGATCTACTACCACGAGAACCCGGACGACGACGTGCGCACGTTTGCCGCGCAGATCGGGCTGGATCTGTCGCGCCCGATACTCGGCCTGCTCACCAACGTCGTCTGGGACGCCCAACTGCACTATCCGGCCAACGCATTCCCGGACATGCTGACGTGGGTGCTGGAGACGATCCGCTACATCGGCGAACGGCCCAACCTGCAACTGCTGATTCGGGTGCATCCGGCCGAGATTCGGGGCACAGTGCCGTCGCGCCAACCGATCGTGGCCGAGATCGCCCGCGCCTTCCCCGCGTTGCCGCCGAACGTCTTCATCATCCCGCCAGAAAGCCCGATCAGCACCTACGCCGCCGTTGGCCTCTGTGACGCCGTCGCCATCTACGGCACAAAGACCGGCGTGGAGTTGACGAGCATGGGCATCCCGACCATCGTGGCCGGTGAGGCGTGGATCAGGAATAAGGGGCTGACCCACGACGCTGACGACCCGGCGGCATACTTCCGCATCCTGACGGCGCTACCGTTTGGCGCACGCATGCCCGCCGAACAGGTGCGTCGCGCACGTATGTATGCGTACCACTACTTTTTCCGGCGGATGGTGCCGGTGCGTGCGTTCGACCCGGCCTCGCCGACGGGGCCGTTCACCGTGACAATTTCATCGCTTGGCGACCTGCTGCCGGGGCGTGATCCGGGCCTTGATGTCCTCTGCGACGGCATCCTGAACGGCAGCCCGTTCGTGTTTCGGGCCGAGCATTTTGGCCTGACCGACGCATGAACGGGACACCGGCACCAGCAACATGCTACGGTGCAGCCGCCCGTTCTGCTTGACAGGAATCGTGGACGGATATAATCCCGAGCAAGCCGCAACGCGGAAGCCCCGGGCCTCTGGGTCTCGTGGATGTGGAAAGGGAACGCTTGATGCCCCTCGATCTCTCGACCCGACGCGTCATGGTAACTGGAGGATCGGGCTTCCTGGGCCGGCGCGTCGTCGCCAAGCTTGAGGAGCACGGCGCGCGCGACATCTTCGTACCGCGCAAGGCGCAGTACAACCTGGTGGATGGCGCTGCCGCCCGGCGCGCGCTCGAGGATACGCGGCCCGACGTTATCCTGCATCTGGCTGCCGTCGTCGGTGGCATCGGCGCGAACATGGAGAACCCCGGCCTCTTCTTCTACGAGAACCTAATGATGGGCGTGCAGCTCATGGAAGAGGCGCGGCTGGCTGGCGTCGAGAAGTTCGTTGCCGTTGGGACGATCTGCGCGTACCCGAAGCACACCCCGCTGCCTTTCAACGAAGAGAGCATCTGGGACGGCTACCCCGAAGAGACCAATGCGCCGTACGGCCTTGCCAAGAAGATGTTGCTGGTGCAGGCCCAGGCATACCGTCAGCAGTACGGGTTCAACGCGCTGTTCCCGGTGCCCGTCAATCTGTACGGCCCTCACGACAACTTTGACCCGAAGTCGTCCCACGTGATCCCGGCGCTCATCAAGAAGCTGGTGGATGCGCGCGAATCGAACGCGCCTTCCGTGCCGGTCTGGGGCGACGGCACCGCCAGCCGCGAATTCCTGTATGTGGACGACGCGGCCGAAGGTCTGGTGCTGATGACCGAGCGGTACGACAGCTCCGAACCGGTGAACCTCGGCTCTGGTCAGGAGATCATGATTAAGGATCTCGCGTACTTGATCGCCGAGTTGACCGGCTACCAGGGCCGCATCGAGCTTGACCCGTCGAAGCCGAACGGCCAGCCGCGCCGCTGTCTGGACGTGTCCCGAGCGGAGCGCGAGTTCGGG
>JBBQBU010000624.1:0-3236 GCA_038318015.1 Chloroflexota bacterium
TCCGCCAATGTACCTTGAACACGTACATCATGTGACGTACCTGCCATTATAGCCTTCGTCTCTGCATATTGCACTCGTACTTCACGGCGCGAACCTATATCAGCCTGCCGAGGGTGTTCGTGCATCGCCCCTGACGATTCCACCCCATTGGTTATTTCCGTGCGTGAATGCGGATCCCTGGTGCTTCCCTTCACTCGGGACGGGTCCACGCGCCGGCTCGGCGTCGCGCCAAAGCCATTGCGGGTGCGCTCTTGCACGAAGTATGACCGCTCCTATCGTAGCAGATCGCGAACGGCGCGCGCATCGTTGGCGCAAGCCTCTCGTTTTTGCATCTGCATACCGATTTTGTCGCACGCATGTACGACGCTCGAATGGTCGCGCCCTCCCAGTAGTGCGCCTATCTGGGGAAACGACAAATGGGCGTCCTCGCGCAACAGATACATCGCCAGATGCCTCGGCGCGACGATTTCCTTCTGGCGTGCCTTGCCTCGAAGGTCTTCGACTGTCACGCCGAAGTGCCGCGCCACGGCTTCCAGGATCACCGGCGGCTCCCGGGTAGCGGGCAC
This sequence comes from Chloroflexota bacterium, assembly GCA_038318015.1. GTDB lineage: Bacteria > Chloroflexota > UBA6077 > UBA6077 > JACCZL01 > JADZEM01. The sequence goes on from JBBQBU010000624.1 coordinate 567, forward strand.
TTTCGCGATCAGGTCTTCCAGCGCTTCGCTCGCCAATTCGACGGACACGGGTTTGCCGTGAAGCATCGCGTATGCGGTGATCCGATTGAGCGATCCTTCAAGTTCGCGAATGTTGGTATGGACTTTTTGTGCCAGGAGCTCCAATACGTCGCCGGGTATTTGCACCCGACCGTTCACCTTCGACCGCAAGATTGCAATGCGAGTCTCAAGGTCTGGCGCTTGAATGTCAGCGATCAGGCCCATTTCGAACCGAGACCGTAGGCGGTCTTCCAGCGTTGGAATTGCTTTTGGTGTGCGATCGCTGGTCAGGACGATTTGTCCACCACCTTCGTGAATCGCATTAAACGTATGAAAGAATTCTTCCTGCGTCCGCTCTTTATTCGCGATAAACTGAATATCGTCAATCATCAGCACGCTGGCGCGACGGTATCGAGCGCGAAACTCGTCGGTTCGGTGCTCGCGGATCGACTCGATCAGTTCGTTGGTGAACGTTTCAGACGAAACGTAAACCACGCTCAAATCGCGCTTGATGACCTCGTGCCCGATGGCGTGCAGCAAGTGCGTCTTCCCGAGGCCAACGCCGCCGTACAGGAAGAGCGGATTGTACGCTTGTCCGGGGGCGTCAGCCACAGCCTGCGACGCTGCGTGTGCCAGCCGGTTGCCGCCGCCAACCACGAACGCTTCGAACGTGTAACGGGCGTTGAGCGGCGAACCTTCCCAGCCGACTGCAGGTGCCTGCTCGCCGGCGGGGACGCGACCGTTGCGCCGCCCGATCTTGCGGCCACTCTGGGCATGGTCGCCGTCGGCGGCGAGCGCGAACATGCCGTAGCCGTCTGCGCCGTTCGTCGTCCGGGTGCCGTTCCCGGCGGAGACGAGGCGAATGCGGCAGGGCCGGCCCACGACGTCATACAGCGCCCGGACGATGTGCTGGCGAAAGCGCTGTTCGAGCGTCTCGCGGACGAGCGGATTACTCACGGCGATGGTCAGCTCGTCTTCGTCAAACGCCTTCGCCTGGGTGCCGGCCAGGTACGACTCGTAGTTGGCCTGGCTCATGCCGAGGCGAAGCTCACCTAGCGCTGCGTCCCAGATCCTGACCGGATCGCGCACGGAATCTCCAACGACGATGCTCATACGGAGGCAGTCTAGCAGAGGGTGTTATGCCATCCACGACGCTGCCCCGCGCAAAGCCCGCGGTTCAGGTGATGTTACTGTTCTGTCACCATAGGTGCAGCCCGGACGGTCACTGAGGCTGGACTGACGATCTCTCTACGGTAAGAAACGAGCGGCGGGCGCGCGCGATGCGCGGATAGCGGGTCGGCGCGCGATTGTTCGAGCGATGTGGGCGTCGATGCCTGCCCGTTGTAGCACCTGGGCGGCACCCCGAGCCGCTATTGCTGTCGCGAATCGCGCGAACAGGGTCGGGCCGGCCCCGGTCAACTGCCACGGCGCATCGGTCAGGTCGGCGAGGTGACGGCGCAGTGCCGGAAAGTTGGGATACACGCGGTCGGCAGCGCGGTCGAAACTGTTGACGAGCGGCTGCCCCTCGATGGTCCCTCCTGATCGGAGCCGCTCGGCCAGCGCTAGCGTCGTCTCGCCGTCCGACCATTCGTCGGGCGAGAGCGCGTGATACAGCGCCCTCGTCTTGTCGGGTGGGCTGCCGCCGGGGCAGATGAGGACCAGCCAGAACGTACGTGCGGCCGGTAATGGTTCCACATCCTCGCCCCGGCCGCGCATCAGGCTGGTCCCACCAGCGAGGAACAGCGCCACGTCGGACCCGAGCGTTGCCGCGATGGCGGCCAGTTGCGTATGTCCCAGGCGGGTGCCCCAGAGGCGGTCGAGCAAGCGCAAGGTGGTCGCCGCATCGCTGCTGCCGCCGCCCAGTCCGGCCGCGAGTGGAATCGCCTTCTTGAGCACAATAGTGGCACCGTTTGTCTGGCTAGTCGCCAGCACCAGTGCTTCAGCAGCCCGCCGCACCAGATTGTCGTGCTCGTCGACCACGGGCGGCTCGACCGTCACGTGCACGTCAGCGGCTGGGGAGACGGTCAGGTGGTCGGCCAGCGACACGATCTGACTGACCGACACCAGCTCGTGGAAGCCGTCCGGTCGCCTCCCGAGAATCTCCAAACTGAGATTGACCTTGGCGTAGGCGGGTGCGTGCAGGGTGCGTGCACTAGTCGGGACCGATCCGATGTCGCCATGGTCAGCCGGGGGCGGCATGGCCGGCTCGCTGGAATGCGTGGAGAAGCGCGCGCCACTCATGTAGCGTCAGCTCCTGGGGGCGGCGCTCGGTGCGGAGGCCGGCGGCGTCCAGCAGGGCGCGCACAGCATCGCGCTCCCAGGCATCGGCGCTGCCGGTGGCCTGAGTGAGCCCCTGGTGCAGTGAGTTGAGCAGTTGCTTGCGGGGCTGCCCGAAGCCGGCCCGGACCACTGCCAGAAATGCTTGACGCTCGGCCGGCGGCACCAGTGGCTCGGCCAGAGGCTCCAGCTTGATGATGGCCGACTCGACGCGCGGCCGAGGGTGGAATGAGCCGGGTGCCACGTGCCGCACCAGCCGCACCGCCGCCGCCGACTGGACGGCCACTGCCAGATACGACAGGTCGCCGGCTTTTGCCGCTACGCGCTCGGCGACCTCGCGCTGCACCATCAGCACCATGACGCTGGGGGCCGGCT
>JBBQBU010000625.1:0-3235 GCA_038318015.1 Chloroflexota bacterium
TCCCGCCGCGCCGGCTACTGGACGACGAAGATGAGTGTGGCGGCTCCGAGGGGCTGGCCCTTCTCGGGGGCGCGGTGCAGTTCGGCGGTCCGCACGGGCAATCGCACACGCTCCCGCGCCAGCGCCACCAGATGCGGCGCAGTCGCACAGGTACGGTCGAGGTACAGGTCAACGGTCCGGGCGTACAGGTCAATCGCCACGGACTCAACGCCCGCCAGATTGAGCAGGCGGTCGCGCAGCGCCTGGGCATCCAGGCCGTCCAGCGATTCACAGACCAGCCGCAGCACGGCGGCGTCCGGTGGCAGCGGGACCGGCTTCAGCGGCGCGCCATCGGTCGGCACGCGGCGCGGGCGGCTGCTCGGCGGGCGAGGTGCGCGCCGCCAGGTCAGTGGCGACTCGGCAGCCTGGTCGTCGGCGGGTGAGCCGTACCCTGGAGAGCGTCGGCTCTTTGGCGTCGGCGGGATACGACGCCACATCGGCGGGCCAAAACTGCTGTGCGACGACTCAGATGAACGGTCCTCGGCCGGCGACTCGGTGGCCCCTGGCTCGTCGTCGGCGTCAGAGCGGCGCGGCTTGCGGACGGCGTCGCGCAGGCCGAAGCGATCTTGCCCGCCACCGACGCCGTGCACATCCGCCAGATGTTCGCGCGCGTTGTCAGCCAGCGAGTTGCAGAGAGGGCAGCGCCACGTTGGAAAGCTCACCCTTGCATGATACCGGGCCGGCTCCCGCAATGTGCGGCTCAGACTGCCCGACTTTGGGCCGCTCTGCTGAATCCGTCATGAGCATCAACGCCGCACATCGCGGCCCACTGTGCCTCAGTCGCATGCCTGCGGGCACCGCGCTCGAACAGGACCAACACGTCACTCTAGCTGCGGATCAAGCGCCATCTTCCAGGGCGACGATTGCGGCCCGAGGTGCTCCAGCTTCAGGGCCGCGAGTTGCCGCTGCACGTCAGCCACGAGCGCGGCCTTCCGGTCGGCGGGCAGGAACGCCGACCGAAAGCCGTTCAGCAGGATCTCGTCGATCTGGGCCACTGACAGGTTGAACGGCTCGATCAGCGTCGCGTAGTCGTCCGAGAGCGACGTGTTGAAGAGCGACGGGTCATCCGAGTTCAGCGTCAAGGTGACGCCAGCCGCCAGCAACTGCGGCAACGGATGGGCGGCGAGGCTCGGGGCCACGCCGAGGCGCACGTTGCTCAACGGGCAGACATCCAGCGGGATCTGGTGCGCCGCAAGATACGCCACGAGCGCCGGGTCTTCGATGGCGCGGACGCCGTGCCCGATGCGCTCCGCTCCCAGCGCGCGGATCGCTCCCCAGACGCTGTCTGCGCCGCCATGCTCACCGGCGTGGGGGGCGCTGTGCAGTCCAGCGGCCCGCGCCCGCTCGAACCACGGCGCAAATGGCTCAGGCGGCGCCCCGGCCTCCGCGCCGGCCAGCCCCAGCGCCACGACTCCGATCTCCTTACCCTCAATCGAAATCGTGGTCGTGTGGTCGGCCAGTGGCACCACCTGTGACCCGTCCTTCCACTGGCGCACAATGTTAAAAATCCAGGCCAACTCAATGCCGAAGTCAGCCAGGGCGCGCGCGCGGCCCCGCGCTAACCCGTCGAAGTAGGCCGCCTGCGGAACGTTGTTCAGATGGTGATGGACGCTGGCCGAGAACGTGACTTCGGCGTAGCGGACACCCTGCCGCGCCAGGTCCGACCCCAACTCGTAGGCCGCCAGCTCGAAGTCATCTCCGGTCCGCAGGCAGCGGCAGGCCGTCCGGAACAGTTCGATGAAATGGTCGAAGTCGCGGTACGCGATCCAGTTACGGATGCCGTCGATGGTGTTCGTCGGCAACTCCACGCCGTTGCGCCGCGCCAGCGTCAGCAGCGTCTCGGGCTGAATCGCCCCTTCGAGATGCACGTGCAGCTCCGCCTTCGGTGCTGCCTGGACGTAGCTCATCAGCGACACCGCTCACCTCATCCATTTGCAAGGTCGGCACGGACCGGCGATCAAGTGCAAAGCTGCCTCGCCTGCCGGCAGCGGACGCCAGCGTCCTGCCACCGCACCGCCAGCAGGATACCAGCCGGTGCCGGGACGAAGCTGTCAGCCGGCCCCCGGTTCGGTCGGTCCCTCGTGGCGCTGCTCTCGCAGGAATCGCTCAAGCTCATCGACAAGATCGCGGCCAGACGGCAACCCGCCATCCTCGTCGGCAACGCCGCCGCCGTCAGCCTCGCCCAGGTTCGACTCGGACTCGGCGGCCTGCTCGGGCGTCTCAAGCTCGATCAGCCGCCCGAGCCGCTCGGCCACCTCGGGGTTGGCCCGCAAGGCTGCCTCGACCTTGCGGTGAAAGTCGGTCGCGATACCCTGGAGCCGCCCAAGCTGCAAGTCAACGTCAAGGACGCGCTCGGCGGCCTCCAGCAGCGACAGGCTGAGCGCGGGGTTGGGCGCGCCGAGGTAGGCTGGGCCGGCGGCCCACAGGCTGGCAGCCGACACGTCAGCGGCGTCCAACGCGTGCAGCAGCGCCGTCGCGAACGAGGTCGGGCCGGAGTACGGCGTGTCGTCCAGGCCAAGCGACGCCAACCACGCGTCGAGCTTATCGTTCGGGGTGCGCCGCATGATCGGCGTCCGGCGGTGCGAGACCACGCCAATGAACGCCCCGAACGTCAGCGCCGTCTCAACACCCATCTCGCGCGCAAAGTCGGCCACCGCCCGCCCGATGCTCGGCCAGGACGTATGCGGCTCTGGCCCGCGCAGCACCAGCAGGTCACGCTCAGCGTCTGGCTGCTCCACCGCGTACAGCGCGATCTCGGGGTAGTCCAGTTGCCAGCGACCGTCAGCGCCGCGCCGCGTCACCGGCCGCTGCACCGTGAAGTCGAAGCAGACTTCAGGGTCCACGATGGCGCAGGGAGCCGGCGGCGGATCGCCAATCAAGTAGGACAGCGCGCCCGTCGCAGCCGCGCCGGCGTCGCCCCAGCCACCAAACGCCGCGAGCAGGACCGGACGCCGCAGGACCGGGCGGGTGACGATCTGAAGCACACTCATGCTCGGATTGTACCCGCCCACTCCGCAATCGGAGACCCTACCCCCGCAAGCGTTCAGCAGCGGACAGTTTGGAGACAGCTACCACCATTCCCGCATTCGCGGGCCGCCTGCACCTCCCACATTCGCAATCCGCCGGCAACTCCCGCACTCGCGGTCCGCCTGCAAGCCTCCATGTCATCCTGAGCGGAGCGAGCTTGCGAGCGAAG
>JBBQBU010000626.1:0-3235 GCA_038318015.1 Chloroflexota bacterium
GCCGCTGTCCTCAATGCCGCTATTCGCAGCCACTGGGGCATCGAGAATCGCCTGCACTGGGTGCTCGACATGACCTTCCGCGAGGATGACAGCCGCGTGCGCGTCGGCCACGCTCCCGAGAACCTCGCGATCGTCCGACACCTCGCCCTCAACCTCCTCCGTCAGGAGTCGTCACGCCGTGCCAGCATCGCTACCAAACGCCTCTGCGCCGCGCTCGATGACTCCTACCTCCGCTCCGTCCTCAACGGACTCAGCGCCTGACCGAGTGATGCAATCGCCCTGGACGGGTGGCCCCCGCACGGCCCGTTTCGATTGTGGTGCGCGACCCATCCGACCGCCTCACTTTAGGACGGCGCTAGACGGCGAGGTACTGGTCAATCATCTCTTGCCCGAGGGCGCTGGTTGGCCCCTGGGCGACGACGGTGCCGCGCTCCATCATGTAGAAGTGGTTGCAGACACCGACCGCGAAGTCTACGCACTGCTTCACCACCAGCACGGCAATACCGCGCGCCGGCAGTTTGCACCGCGTCCTCGATCAAGTCCACGATGTTCGGCTGGATGCCCTCGGCCGGCTCGTCCAGCAGCAGCAGGCCCGGCTCCTGCACGACCAGCATCACGATCTCTAGCCACTGCTTCTCGCCGAGCGACAACTGGCCGAAACGCTGGTTCGCCCGCCCCTCCAGCCCGATCAGCTTCATGGTGTCCCAGACTAGCGCGTGCTGGTGGGCCGGCAGCGCCGGGGCGCGCCCTGCACTAGGCACAGTGCCCGTCAAACGAGACGGTCTCGCCGGCCAGCAGAGACTTGATGATCTGGACTGACTCGCGGAGCCGGTCGATACGCACAGAGGCCGGATCGAACGGGATACCAACCTCGTCGTACTCGGCCCAATCCACGCGCGATTCGGCACTACGAGCGTTGACCCCGAATCGGAACGGCGTCATGCGTGAAGCATGCCCGCTGCCTGTCGTCCCGCGCCAATTGCACCAGTCCAGGCCAGCACAGGAAAGAGGGCCGCGAGCGCGCTTCGCGGCAGAAGCACGTCAATCGAGTGAGGCGCGGGCCACCAGTGCGTCGCGCTCGGCGGCGGCGGCCCGGCGCACGGCCACGGGATCTAGCGTCAGCAGGCAACCGTCATCGACGACCACCTGCCCATCAACGAGCACCGTCCGCACATCAGTCCCACGGCACGAGTACACCAGCGTCGTGTAGACATCGCCGTTCGGCAGGTGCCGGCGCGGGTCAACGACCTGCACGTCGGCCCGCTTGCCGACCTCAATGCTGCCGATGCGGTCAGACAAGCCCAGCGCGCGAGCGCCGCCCAGCGTCGCCAACTCGAACGCCTCGCGGGCAGACAGCGCGCCGGCACCGCCGCGGGCACTTGCCACCAGCGCCGCCAGCCACAGTTGCTCCCAGCCATCGAGCGTGTTGCTGCACGCTGCACCGTCCGACCCGAGCGCCACGTTAATGCCGCGATCCAGCAAGGCGCGAACGGGAGCCAGCCCGGAGGCCAGTTTCAGGTTAGAGGCCGGGCAGTGGGTGATATGGGTGCCGGTCCGCGCGATCTCGTCAAACTCAGCCTCTTCCAGCCAGACGCCGTGTGCCAGCACCAGTCCCGGCCCGGTCAGCCCGATCTCCGCAAAATACTCCAGGTCGCCACGCCCGATTTCGGCCCGCACGACCGCCAGCTCCTCTTGCTGCTCCGAGGCGTGGGTGTGGACGCGTGCCCCGTTGCGCGCACGCTCCGCGACGGCCTCAAGGAGCTTGGAGGTACACGAGAGGATGAAGCGCGGCGTGTACGCGTAGCGCAGTCGGCCACCGGCCGCGCCGTCCCAGCGCGCGAACAAGGCGTCACTCTCGGCCAGGGCTTCCGCAGTCGGCTGCAGCAGCCCGGCCGGCACGCCAACCCCACGATCCATCAGCGCCTGTCCGCCGGTGTAGCGGATGCCCGACTCTTCGGCCGCCAGGAAGAGCTCTTCGGTGTGGTGGACGGTGCCCATATCAAGGATGGCCGTCGTGCCGCTCAGCAACAATTCAGCCATGCCCAGGCGGGCCGACGCGCGCAGACTGGCGGCGTCGTGGGCGGCCTCCAGCGGCCAGATGCGTTCCCGGAGCCACGCCAGCAGCGGGCGCTCCTCGGCGAGGCCGCGAAAGAGCGACTGGCAGAGGTGCACGTGGGCCTGCACCAGCCCCGGCACGACGAAGCAGCCGGCGGCGTCGATCACGCGGGAGTCGTCAGGTACCGGTGATCCGGCCGGGCGCAGTTCCGCAATGCTGCCGTCCGGTGCGACTAGCACGTCAGCCTCGATGACATCGCGGGCGGCGTTCATCGTCACCACGGTACCGCCGACGATCAGCGTCGGGCCTGCGGCCGGACCATTCATCTGCGCTGTCTGCGCCATGACCGACGAACTCCGTTCGGACATCCTTGACAGGTGCCCAGGGACCGACTGTTGCTGGTGGGGCGGCGCAGGAGTAGTGTCGCCCGGCCGACGCTACCAGCGCTGGTGTCGGCGCGGCATTCCTCCGGTCACACCGTGCCGGGCACTCCTGATGCGGCCCGCTCGCCGACCAGCCATGATACCCTTCACGCGATGCAGCGAAGCCAACGTCGGCAGCGCCAGGTGGTGCCAGGCCGAAGTTCAGGCCCGGACCGATACGCTCGGGAGCACCCCGCATGGCAGACAACGCACACGATTCTCACGGCAAACTATCATCAACGTCGGCGACCAGCCCGCGGCACCATCATGGCCGGATCGTCAGCCATGCGCCGGGGCGGGTGCGAGTGCGGCTCCATCGCGAGCACCGCAGCGCCCCCGCGCTCGCACAGATCGAGCGGAGCCTCGCCGCGCAGCCCGGCGTCGCTGCCGTATCGACGAATCCACGCACTGGCAGCGTCCTCATGTCGTTCGATCACGTCGCAATCTCAAAGGACGCCGTGCTGGGAATGCTCTTCGACGCTGGCGTCGTCGCCCGTGATCTGCTCGATGCGGAGGAGGTGCCGAGGGATCTCGGTGAGGGAAGCACGGAGCACAGTACCACGGCGACGGGACTGATCGACGCCCTGACGGATCTTGATGGCCGCGTCGCACGGCTGACCGGTGGCCGCTTTGATGTCAAATTGCTGGTGCCACTTGGGATGGGCCTACTGGCGGCGCGGCAGATCGCGACGGTCGGGCTAGGGCTCGGGCAGGTGCCGGGCTACGTCCTGCTCTGGTACGCCTTCGACTCGTTCTA
>JBBQBU010000627.1:0-3210 GCA_038318015.1 Chloroflexota bacterium
CGGCCCCCGGCTGCTCCGCACCAGCCCGGCCTTCCGCAAGGAGGTCAGCAACTGCTCAAGGTACGCTTCTGGAATCGACTCGCGGGCGGCGATGTCGGCGCTCTGGACCGGGCCTTCCCCGTAGCGGCGCGCAAGGTCGATAACCGCCCGGACGCCATAGTCGCTGCGCATCGAAAGCTTCACGCCGTACCCCTGGAGAAAGATTGTTGACCCGCTGAGTCAATATTGTAGTGATCCCTGGTCAGCGTGTCAACGATAGGCCGCTGCGAATCGTTGTCCGGCCGTCACCGTGCGAGCCTATAACGAAGCGGAGGTCCGCGCCTCGGTGATCCGCCCGGGCCTCGGGAGCTTCGCACGATGCGCATCATTCTGTACACCGGCAAGGGCGGCGTCGGGAAGACCTCCGTCTCTGCGGCCACGGCCATTCGTGCCGCCGAACTCGGTTACCGCACCCTCGTCATGAGCACTGACCTTGCCCACAGCCTGGCCGACAGCCTCGACGTGCCGCTCGCACCAGAACCGATCCAGATTGCCCCGAACCTCTGGGCGCAAGAGACGGATGTCTACCACAACCTCCGCACCCACTGGGGCAACATCCAGGAGTGGCTGCGGTCGGTGCTGGCGTGGCGCAAGGTGGACGACCTTGTGGCCGACGAAGTGAGCGTCCTGCCGGGCATGGAGGAGCTTGCCAACCTGTTGTGGGTCAACCGCCACCGCGAGAGCGGCGACTATGACCTGATCGTCGTGGACTGCGCCCCGACCGGCGAGACGTTGCGCCTGCTCAGCTTCCCGGAGATTGGCCGCTGGTGGGTCGAGAAGATCATGCCAATCCACCGGACGGCGGTCGGCGTGATGCGGCCGTTCATGCGGGCGGCCACCAGCCTGCCGATGCCCTCAGACGATGTGTACGACACCGTGCAGGAGCTATTCGGGCAGTTGGACCGGCTCCAGAAGATGCTGGTGGACCCCGAGTTGACCTCGGTGCGGCTGGTCACGAACCCCGAGAAGATGGTCATCAAGGAAGCCCAACGGACATGGGCGTACTTCAACCTGTTTGGCTATCCCAGTGACCTGATCGTGCTGAACCGGATCATCCCGGACAGCGTGGCCGACACGTTCTTCACCGACTGGAAGCAGACGCAGTCGCGGCACCGCGCACTGGTGGAAGAACGGTTCGCGCCAGTGCCGATCAAGGAACTGCCGCTGTTCCGTGATGAGGTGGTCGGCTTCGAGCGGCTCGGCGAGATGGGCAAGGCGCTCTTTGGCGACGAAGACCCGACGCAGATCTACTTCCGGGGTCGCACCCAGAGCCTGGAGCGTACACCGGAGGGCTACACGCTGAGCCTGCCGCTGCCATTCGTGGAGAAGGGCGACGTGAACCTGACGCACCTGGGCGACGAACTGACGGTGCAGATCGGGCAGCACCGCCGGAGCATCATCCTGCCGCGCACGCTGGTTGGCCTGAACACGCGCGGGGCCAGCTTCGAGGGCGACACCCTGAAGATCCGCTTCGCCGCGTAGCCGCCTCCCCCGCGCCGCTGCTGCCCGTTAGCGGCGGCGGGGGGTGGCCGTCGCCTGGGGCTTGGCGGCCGGCGTCGGCTGCTGTGGCTTCGCTGCCGGGGCGGGCTGCTGCGGCTTGGCGGCGGGGGTCGGCTGCACTGGCTGGGCCGGAGCCTGGGTGGCGGCCGGCTGGAAACGCGTCGCCGGCGCTGTCGTGGGTGCGGCCGGGCGCGGCGTCGCCTGGGGCGGCGGGCCGGGCGTCCGCTGGGGTGCCACGATGGGTGCCACCGGCAAGATGGCCGGCACCGGGGCCGGGGCGTTGCCGGCGGGCGCGCCTTCGGGGTTCTCGTCGCCCTCGGCTGCGTTGACGGTCGGGGCAACCGTCGCCGCCGGCCGGGCCGGAGCCGGCGCGGCCTGTTGTGGCACGGCTGGCGCAGGCGTGCCGACGACCGTTGCCGCCGGCGCAGCGCCCGGCTGCACCACGCGGGCACCGCGCGGCACCGCTTCAGCCGGGAACAGCTCTGGCACACAGTTCGGGCCGGTGCAGATGATCGCGTCCACCAGCCCGGCCGGCCGGATGAACTCCTCCGGCGGCAACTGGAGGTAGTCGATCGCCGTGTCCATCGACTCGCGCCAGATCTTGCCCGCGCTCATCGAGCTCAGCACTTCCTTCATAGGGCGGTTATTGGAGTTGCCGACCCACACGCCCACCGTCAGGTTCGGCGTGTAGCCCAACGTCCAGGTGTCGCGGTAGCTGTCCGTCGTCCCCGTCTTGACGGCGGCCGGACGCGGCATCTTCAGCAGGCTGTTCGGGCCGTAAGTGATGAGCCGGTTGTTGTTGTCCGACAGGACGCTGGTGATGAGGTAGGCGTAGCGTGGATCAACGATTTGCTCGCCCTGGGGCACCTTGTACTCTTCGACCGTGTTGCCCTCGGCGTCCACGATCTTGGTGATCGAGACGGACGGTATCCGCAGGCCGTTGTTCGCGAAGACCGTGTATGCCGCCGTCATGTCCACCGGCCGGACCTCGGCACCACCAAGCGCCATCGCCAGACCGAGCTGCTTGTCGCGGCTCCAGGTAGTGATGCCCATGCGCCGGGCCAGATCCGCCACGCTGTCTATGCCGGTGAACTGGAGCGCCTTGACGGCGGGGATGTTCAGCGAGTTCCCGAGCGCGGTCTTCACGGGCACATTGCCGTAGAACCGCTTGTCGAAGTTCTCTGGCGTCCAGGTGCGCCCCAACTCATCCTTGATCGACAGCTTCTCGTCCATGATGGTGGTGGACGGCACCCACCCCTTCGTGAACGCCGACAGGTACACCAGCGGCTTGATGGTGGACCCCGGCTGCCGCTCTGAAAGGGCGACGTTCACCTGCCCGTCAATATCGACGTTCCAGTAGTCCATGCTGCCGACCATCGCCAGAATCTCGCCGGTCTTCGGGTTCATCACCACGATGGACGTGTTCTGGGCGTCGCGTTGCGCCAGGATCGGGATATTCGAGGTCGCCACGTCCTGCATTTTCAGTTGCAGGTCGTAGTCGAGCGACGTGTAGATCTTCAGGCCACCCTGATACAGCACCCGCGTGCCGTACTTCTCTTCTATCAGCGAGCGGATGTACACCGACCAGTGCGGCGCGAGGAACGGGCGTTCCTTTGGCTGGTAGCGTAGCTCTGCCTGCTGCGCGACGTTCGCCTCGGCCTCGGTGATGAA
>JBBQBU010000628.1:0-3203 GCA_038318015.1 Chloroflexota bacterium
GTGGCTTGGCCCTCGTGCCAGCACGGCTGATTCGCTCCCCTCGCCCGTCTGCCGCTCCCAACGTCATCCTGTGCAGCGCGGCCTATTCGGTAGCCCTGTCACATACCATGTCATCCTGAGCGAAGCGAACGATCTCCCAGATGCAGCCGGCGGTGTGGGTGAGATCCTTCGCGACGCTCGCAAGCTCGCTGCTCAGGATGACATGGGGAGTGGCAGGCTGTCGAGTGGAGTGGTCGGCTGACGAGCGGGGTGGTCGCCGGCGTGGGGAGTGGCAGGCTGTCGAGTGGAGTGGTCAGCGGGCGACGGGAGCAACCGGCGGGTGCAGGCAGTCTCCTGACCCGCTATCAGGCGCGCGGCGGCAGCAGTGGAGTGGTCGGCGGGCGACGGGAGCAACCGGCGGGTGCAGGCAGGGGTCAGGCAAGCGTCCAGTCGGCGATGTTCCAGGTCTCCACGTCGAATGAGCGCGGCGCCGGCCCCTGCACGCCGGCCGCCCGCGCCGATACGAAGCGCCGGTCCACCAACGGCACCACGACATGCGACGACACGGCAAGCTCGTCCAGCCGCCGCCACAGGTCGCGCGCCGTCGTCGGGTCGGTCTCGATCAGCACCTGGTCGTACGCTCGGTCGTACGCAGGGTCCGCCCACTTCGCGATGTTCGCAGATGCCCAGCTGTTTGCCTGCTGCGCCCAGTCCTTCGTCGGGTCTTTGCCGTAGAACCGCTTCATCAGCGCGGCGGGGAATGGCGAGGTGAACGGGACGGTGAGCATCACCACATCGGCCTGAAAGCGGATCACCGCGTCCGGGTTGGTGGCCGTGGCAAAGTACGCGTTGGCGTCGATCGCCTTCAACTCCGTGTCGATGCCCAGCTTCTGCCAGCCGTCCTTGATGATCGCCTGCTCCTTCTGGCGCAGCGAGTTGACGCTCGTGGCAAACAGCACCTTCATGCGGACGCCGGCGGGTGTAACGCGGATGCCGTCCGTGCCGCGCGTGTAGCCAGCGCCGTCGAGCAACACATTCGCGGCGTTCAAGTCTACGTCCAGGCGCGCGCCCGGCCACGCGAGGTCGGTCGGTGTCGTGAGGACGTTGGCCGTCGCGTCGCCGGTGACGCCGTACAACTGCTGGGCCATCGTCGGGCGGTCTACGGCCAGGGTCATCGCGCGCCGGACGACCGGGTCCGTCAGGAACGGATGGCGGGTGCTCGGTGCGGACCGCTCGCCAGCCACCTCAACATTCGGGTCGGCCTGATTGAGCTGCAGCAGTTCGACGCCGGCACCAGTCGAGGTCAGGACGGTGCCGGTGCTGCCCTGCGAGATGCTCTGGAGCACCGGCCCCTCAACCTGGAGGTTCCAGGCGTAGTCAAACTCCTGGGTCTGGAGGACCGCCCGTGCGGCCGTCACGGCGTCGCCGCCGCCCTTCAGCTCGATGCGCCCGATGGCGGGCTTGCCGGCGTCTCGGTAGCGCGGATTCGGCACCAGCGTCGCCCGGTCGCCCGGCGCGAAGTCGTCCACCATGAACGGGCCGGTGCCGAACGGCTTCGTGTTGAACGGGGCCGTGCGGGCGGCAGCGCCAGCGTAGTTGGCGAAGGCGTGGCGCGGCAGCACCACACCGGTCCCGCCGACGAACGGCACGTACCAGCCGCCGGTCGGCTCCTTGAAGGTCAGGCGCACCGTCAGCGCATCGACGGCATCCACGCGCTCCAGGCCACGGTAGGCGGCGGTAGTCGTTGCGGCGGTGGTCGGGTCGGTGATGAAGCTGAAGGTGAAGGCCACATCCTCAGCCGTGAACGGTTGGCCGTCCGCCCAGACAAGGCCAGGCTTCAGGCGGTAGATGACGGTTTTGGGGTCTGGCAGGCCGCCGTTGGCCTGGGTTGGCACCTCGGCGGCCAGCACCGGCTCAAGCAGGCCGCTGTTGTCCACGCTCAGGAGCGGCTCAAGGCAGCAGCGGGCCACCAACAGGTCAGCCTGCCCGCCCAGGAACGGATTGAGCAGGTTGGGAGCCTGCCACGAGAGGATGCGGAGGGTCTTGCCGGCGACGCGCGGGGCAGTAGAGATGGCCGGGCGCTCGGCGACAGCGGCGGTCGGCGACGCAGCGGCAATCGGTGAGGCGGCCGGGCTGGCGACGACGGCCGGCGACGCACTGGCGGCAATGGGGCTGCTCGCCGGGGCGGCTGCTGCAGCGGAAGGTGCGACCGGAGGGGCCGGGGCTGTTGGGGGGGGTGGCGCAGCGGGCGGTGCCGGTGGCGCTGCGGGCGGTGCCGGTGCCGGTGGCGCTGCGGGCGGTGCCGGTGGCGCTGCGGGCGGTGCTGCGGGTGCACATGCCTGCGCCAGCAGCCCGATGGCCGAGACACCGGTGAGCGCCAGCAGTCGCCGTCGGGTCAACCGCATCCGTGTCACTTGGCTTCCACCCCTATCCTGTTCGCTCCCCTGGGACACCGCCGTCACCCCCGTCGTGTTTCCCGATACTGGCCCGAGTGAGCATAGCGGACCACCGACGTATGATCGTGATTGCAGCGGCGGTGTGGACGCCGATTGTCACTGTTTTGCAACTCTCTGTGGCCCACAGCGGCCCGTCGGGTAGTCCGAGTGGCGTTGACGGCCGCCCTGCTGCCGGCGCGCTATCATCGGCCGGCTAGGAGTCTGGGTCACGGGTCGGCCGGCATACTACCGGTTGTGGTTTTGGCGAGGCTCGAACCACAACCGGTTGTGGTTAAAAGCACCCGTGACCCAGACTCCTAGTGGGTCACGCTCCATATAGTTGAGGATCCGACCAGATTGACGCATCCCAAATCAAATACGACGTGACCCACTAGAGTATTGCCTGGAGGGCTAGAGGGAATGACCGTGGCTCCCGATCTCTTGTTGCTCAGTAGCTCTGGTGTGCACGGGTATCCCGCGTTCGCCTTCGCCCTTGACGCGATGGCCGAGATCGTGGGTAATGCGCGGGCACTCCACTTTGCGCCGTTTGCCATCGTGGACCATGAGTATTACACCACGCGTGTCGCGGAGCTGCTCGTGCCCCTCGGCGTGCCGGTGGTCGGCCTGCACGCCGTCCCGAATGCACAGGCGGCCGTCGAAGAGGCGGAAGTCCTGTTCATCGGCGGCGGCAACAGCTTTCGGCTGCTCGACGCGCTCCAGCGGCAGGGGTTGATCGAGCCGATTCGCCGCCGCGTCCAGGCCGGCGAACTGCGCTTCGTCGGGTCGAGC
>JBBQBU010000629.1:0-3186 GCA_038318015.1 Chloroflexota bacterium
GTCAGGAGATAACCGTCTCATCAGAGGGCCCTTTCATAAGGAGTCAGACTACCTCCGGGTGTAACGGTTATTGCCTTGCAGGCCCTTAGCTACGTGCCGGGCAGCGGCCAGCACGACAGTTCGCAGTCCAGCGCGACCACCCAGTGGGGCTACACGCTCTCAGACTCGCAGAACGGCCGCATCATGGTGGACGGCGGCGGCACGTTGGCCCGGCGTTGGGAGTGGGAGCCGTTCGGGAAGAGCCGAGCGGAGAGCGGAACCACGCCGGCTCGCTTCGGCTACGGCATCGTGGACACGGCATTGATCGAGGCCGGCGTGGCCGTTCACGGCTCGATTCTTCGGCGGCGCTCCGCAGGCGGTCAGGCATCGCGATGCATGAGCACAATCACGCACTCGATGTCCCTACCTCGGCGGCACAGGCAGCGGTGTCACTCGCGCCGCGTCTTCATCCGCGCCAGTCCTCCGCTCTACCGCTAGAAGCACCTCCGTATTGTCGCGGAGCGTGCCGCAGCGCTACCCTTCCAGTCGATCAGATGTTCGAGTGGTGGGCGACTGTCGCCGTGTTGGACAGGCTTGCGTGCCACAGCGCAGGGGGAGCAGCGTGGCGCGCGTCAGGAGCTACGACATCTCAGCGGCCGAGGCGCGCCGCATCGCGCTGGCAGCTCAGGGATTTGTTGACCGCCCGCCGACCGGCGCTGTGGATCTGCGCCTTATCCGCCGAGTACTCGGTCGGATCGGCCTGCTCCAGATTGACTCGGTCAACGTGCTGGCGCGCACCCAGTACTTGCCGCTCTTCGCCCGACTTGGCCCGTACTCGGCACACCTGCTCGACAGCCTAGCCTACGAGCGCCGCGAACTGTTCGAGTACTGGGGGCACGAGGCGTCGTACCTGCCGGTGGCGATGCAGCCGCTGTTTCGCTGGCGCATGGCCCGTGCGGCGGCCGGCGAAGCCTGGAACGGGCTGGTTCGCATCTCGACGGAGCGGCCGGAGCTGGTCGAGCGCATCTATCATCTCGTGGCCGAGCGCGGCCCGATCTCGGCGGGCGGCCACGAGGAGCGCGAGCAGCGCGCCGGCCCGTGGTGGGGTTGGTCGGACAGCAAGCGCGCGTTCGAGTGGTTGTTCTGGACCGGCCGGATCGCCATTGCCAACCGCAAGAACTTCGAACGCCAGTACGACCTGCCGGAACGCGTGATTCCTCCGGCCATCCTGACTGCCCCGACGCCGTCAGTCGAGGACGCCCACCGCGAACTGATCCGCATCTCAGCGCGGGCGCACGGCATCGGCACCGTGGGCGACCTTGCGGATTACTTCCGCCTGCGAAACGCCGAGGCTCGCGCTCGCATTCTGGAACTGGTCGAATGTGGTGAACTACGCGAAGTCACCGTCGAAGGCTGGCCGATGCCGGCGTACCTCGATCCCGCTGCCGCGTTGCCACGCCGGGTACGCGCCCGCGCGCTGCTCTCCCCGTTCGACCCGGTGGTCTGGGAGCGCGCCCGGACGGAGCGGCTGTTCAACTTCTTCTTGCGCCTGGAGATCTATACGCCGGCACCCAAGCGGGTCTTTGGCTACTACGTGCTGCCGTTCTTACTGGGCGACGAACTGGTCGGGCGGGTTGACCTGAAGGCCGACCGCAAGAATCGAGCACTGCTGGTGCACGGCGCGTTCGCGGAAGCCGGCCAGAACCCGGCCCACGTCGCAGCCGAACTAGCCCCGGAGCTTGCACGCATGGCCGGCTGGCTCGGGCTGGAGCGCGTCGTCATCGGAGAGCGCGGCGAGGTGGCCACCCCGCTGCGTGACCTACACCCGCAGGCCGACGACGTGAACACAGACCCGCCACCCGCCCCCGCCGAGCGAGCGGCGACCGAGCACGACGCCGCACCCGGGCCTGACCTTATCTGATGAGCCGGTATGAGGTCAGGTCAAGGCCAGAGATCGTCACGGAGGCGTCCTCAAACTGCCAGTCCTGCGTGTCAGGCAGGGCTTCGCGGGCCGCCGCCGTCAGCAGGATCTCGCCTCGTTCGGCCAGGTCTTCGCCCAGCTTGCAGGCGACATTCATCTCATCGCCGTAGGCATCGTCGTCGCCAACCAGCAGGATGCGTCCGTAGCCGATGCCGATCGCGACGTAGATCTCGCTGGCGGCCGGCAGTGGCTCGTTGGCGATCTCGACATACATCTGCACCTCGGCGGCGCAGCGCACCGCGGCGGCGGAATCTGAGAACAGTGCGAAGATGTTATCTGCCTCGATGCGGAGCACCCGACCCTCGTGGGATTCGATGATCGGCACGACCACCCGGCCTAGCCGCTCCAGGCGCGCCAGATAGTTGACGATGCCGTGCTGGCGCACCGACCGCGAGAAGCCGCAGCTATCCAGCACCAGGATCGCCACCGTCTTGCAAAACTCGTCGTGAATGCGCGCTTCTATGTCGGGCTGGCGGTCGGGATACTCGTTGTACTCTTTGAGCATCTTCTGAAGACGCGCTCGGCTTGGGCCGATCAGGTCAGACATCGGCGTACCTCTCTCGGTGTTCACGGGGCGCTGGCGGCAGTGAAAGTGTGGGCGGCGAGTCTGCGGGGGCAGGGCGATTGATCGGGGCGTTGGGCGGGGCGTTGGGCGAGTCGTCGTTCGCCACGTCGTCATCCGGGTCGTCCTCGGGCCGCTCGGCCAACGCTGTGACGCCCAGGCCACGGAACGCCCCTGCCAGGGTGATAACGAAAATGGTGTACAGCATGGGCTTGCCGAAGGCGTCCAGCCCAACTAATCCGATGTCGCCGGTCAGCCGTCCGACAGATTCCAGATCGTGGCTGGCGACGGCCCAGTTGATGACCGTCACCGTCAACAGCACATAGCCCAGGTACAGGAAGATGCGGCTGACGCGGGGCAGGCCATGCGAGCCGACGTTGGCCCACGCCCCGATGGTCAGGGCGTCCCAGACGATGCCAAATGCGATGAAGCCCAGCCCCGACGAGTCTACGAATGGGCTGAACCGGTTGGAGATGAAGTCGCTCTGGCGCAGCAGCAGCGTGACCAGCGTGACGAACGCCAGGGCGCTGGCCCGCTCCGGCGTGAGCCGGCGGCGCGCCAGCCACCAGAGTGCCAGCCCGGCGAACATCAGCACCCACCAGATGTCAGCGCGATTGCCGGGGCCAGCCGCGTTCAAGAACTCCAGCGGCTGGCCCTCGACCGC
>JBBQBU010000630.1:0-3179 GCA_038318015.1 Chloroflexota bacterium
GGGGGGCTGGGGGGGCGAGGATATCCTCCCGCTTTCGGGGCCGGGGAGACCGGCTGTTTGCTCCCCCCTCTCCCACAAGTGGGAGAGGGGGGCAAGGGGGGTGAGGGCCGCACGCGCTCCGGGTTGGCGACGCCGGCAGCCGACCGGCCGGGGCCGTAGCCATCATGCTGGCGTTCATCCGGCGGCGGCCGGACCTCGCGGCGCTACTCCTGGTGCTGCTGGTAGCTGCCCTCTTGCGTGGCGGGCTGCTCTTTCGTGCGCCGGTCTTCGCGGCCGGCGACAGCGAGGGGTATCTCGCGCCAGGCTACGCGTTGGCGCGCGGCCTCGAGTACGACCTCAACTCCAAGCGGACGCCGGGCTACCCCTGGCTGGTGGCGTTCGCCATCGTCGTGGGCGGCGAAGACCTGCGCTCGCTGGTGTTCGTACAGCACGCGCTCGGTGTCCTGACTGCCGGCCTGACGTTCGCGCTCGGACGGCTCTGCTTCACACCGGCCAGGGTCGGGAGAATCGTCGGGCTGGTAGCCGGCCTGCTGATTGCGTTGAATGGCGGCCTGATGCTGTCTGAGCATTCGGTCATGACGGAGGCGCTCTTTGACCCGCTCATCGTCGGCACGATGGCGGCGCTGGTGGCCGCGCTCCGCACCAGTCAACTCGGGCTGTTCGTTTTGGCCGGGCTGCTGCTCGGCCTCGCCACGCTGACGCGCCCGGTCGCGCAAGTCCTGGTTCCGGTGCTGCCGCTGTCGATCCTGCTGGTGAGCCGCGCGTGGCGTCCCACACTGCTGCGGTCAGCGGTGGCCCTGGCGGCGTTCGCACTGATGTTGGCCCCCTGGATGATCCGGTCAGCCATCGAGCAGGAGTCGGCGGGCGTCGGCAGCCTGGGACAAAGTCTGATTGGCCGCACTGCGCGGCATGATCGGGGCGCGTTCACCTACTACGACCCCGCCATCCACGCCAGCGAGCCAGAGGATCGCATTCGGGCGCGACGCATCCTCCAGCAGGCCGCCGACAGCGGCTCGTCGGGCAAGTCCGTCCACACCCGGCTGCGGCGTGAGCTTGGCCTGTCGCCCGCCGAGGCCGACCGCCTGATGCGAAACCTCGCCATCGAGGCGATCATGCGGCAGCCGGACTACTACATCACGGGGACGATTCAGCGATTCGTGCGGATGGCTGATGGTTCTGTCGAGCGGCTGCGCGACGCCCGCAACGTGGCCGACACCGCTCGCCAGCGCTGGGAGGACGAGCCAAGCGCCCACCTTCTGGCCGCTGCCACCCCTGCCGAGGACCGGGCAGCCCCAGTGGCGTCGGCGCTGGTGTCCATCTGGCAGCCGGGCTACGTCGGGCCGCTGCTGCCGCTCCTGGCGATTCTGGGAACCGTGGCGGCGCTCCTGCGGCCGGCCTGGCGGCCGGCCGTGGCGCTCGGATTGTCGGCGGCGGCGCTGCTGTTCATCAGTGCGGCGCTGGTCGGCAACGTCTCGCGGTACCGCTACCCCGCCGACCCGATGATCGCGGTGCTGGCCGTTGGCGGCATCGCGTGGCTGGCGGAGTTGGCCCGCGCCCGCTTATCCCGCCGATATACCCCGGCTCCCGCTGGCACTGGCACCGCATAGTCGCAGTTCGTCAGCGGTTTGCCCCTCACCCCCCCCCGCCCCCCTCTCCCGTGCGCGAGAGAGGGGGAGTCTGCCGAGGAGATGCGGGTAACTCCCCTATCGTCCAGGAAGAGGGGCCGGGGGTGAGGGCGTCCCCGGCGTTGGCGGCACCCGCCGCCCGGAGGGCAGGCTTACGCCTCGGGGGCGCGGCTCCGGCGCACGTTCACCACGTCAGCGAGCAACCCGATGGCGACCGCCTGGAACGCCGCGAACAGGAAAATCAGCGCGGTGTTGTCGAAGATCTTGCCGAAGACGAACCAGCCCACTGCGACGATGGCGAACGCCAGCGCGAAGAGCATGGCCGCCAACGGCAGATAGACCTTCAGCGGCCGGAAGATCAACGTCAGCCGGATGATGAGCATGAAGAAGTTGAACGTGTCCTGAATCGGCCGGATCTTCGACTTGCCGGTGCGGGCATAGTAGTCCACCTCGACGTATTCGACGAGGTAGCCGCTGTTGAGCGCGGCCAGCGTGATCGTCGTCGTGAACGAGAACTTCGACGGCAACAGGTCGAAAAACTCGATGGCCAGCGCACGACGGAACAGGCGCAGCCCCGAGTTCAGGTCCGGAATCTTGACGCCGGTCAGATAGCTCGCCAGCATCGTCAACGCCCGCTTGGCGGGCCGCCGAATCAGCGGAATGGCCGCGCCGGGGCCGGTGCGCGCCCCCACCACCATCTGGGCGTCGTCCAGCATATGCGCGAGGCGTGGAATCTCCTGGGGAGGGTAGCTGCCGTCTGCGTCGATGATGGCGATGCGCTCATACTTGGCGTGGCGGATGCCTGTCTTGAGTGCCTCGCCGTACCCACGATTCTGGCGGTGCTGCACGACCCGCACGCCGGTGTCGCGGGCGACTTCGGCCGTGCGGTCATTCGAGCCGTCGTCCACGACGAGAATCTCGCACTCGTATGGGAAGTCACGCATCGCCTCGCGTAGCTTCTCGACGACCGGGCGGATACCGTGTTCCTCGTTATAGGCGGGAACGACGATCGTGACGGCATTGCTGACCGGGTCGTCAGTGGGTACGCGCGACAGCAGCGCGGTGCGCGTGCTCTGATCGGCAACAGGCATCGTGTTCGATGCTTCCCCTTGTGTGAACGAGCATCTACGAGAAGAATGGCGCGCCTCAGTCGACTGGGGCCACTCGTGGCTCCGAGGCGGGCGCATTGCGCGGGTAGCGTCGCATGTTTCGCCGCCCGGGCGCAAGAATCTGTCCGCCGCGCACGTCATCAGCGTGGCGGCAGGTTGACGGCGAATCAGGGGCGCGGATACGGTTCGTGCCAGCTATGAGGACACGTCCGGCCGCACAGAGCAGCACGGCCCAGCGCGCAGCCGATCACGGCGACCGCGCCGGCATTTCGACGCCCGCTGACCCATCCATCAACCGCACGGGGCTGCTGCTCGATGCGCTGCTGGTCACTATCGTGGTCGTCGTGGCGGTGCTGATGCGGAGCCGCTTCATCGCTGCCGGCCCGCCAACCTTCGTGACCCCGGACAGCGATGACTACCTCTGGCCGGGCTACGCGCTGGCGTC
>JBBQBU010000631.1:0-3177 GCA_038318015.1 Chloroflexota bacterium
CCTCGGGCGTCAATCCGAGCCTGCTGAAACGCCCGCGCCCGGCGGTCCAGTTCCTCAGGGTCGCAGATTGCGCGGAGCTTCGCATCGCACGCAGCAAGGGCTGCGGCGTAACCTGCGTCACTTGCGAGGTTGCGCGTCTCGTCCGGATCGGCGTCAAGATCGAACAACTGCGGCTCAAGCCCGACGTAGTGGACGTATTTGAAGCGGCCATCACGGATCATGAAAATCCCACTTGGGGACATATGGCCGTGGTACTCGGCAAAGATGGTCCGGTCGTGGTCGGGCTCCTGGGCGAGCCGGAAGAGCGACCTACCTGGAAGATCGGCGTCCTCCGGTGCCAACTGTGCGCCGACGGCCTCGACAATCGCCGGGAAGGCATCGATCGCGTTGACTGGCGTGCGCGACACCTTCCCCTCAGGGATGTCGGGGCCGGCGACGATCAGTGGAACTCCGACCGACTCCTGATACATGTTCTCTTTCCACCAGAGGCCGTGCGCTGCCAGCATCTCGCCGTGATCGGCGGTGTAGATGATCCGGGTGTTCTCACGCAGTCCCGCGTCATCCAGGGCACGCAGCACCCGCCCAACCTGATCGTCCAGGAACGTGACCATCGCGTAGTACGCCGCCATCGCCCGCCGAATCGTCGGCTCGTCGAACGGCTCGTCCAGCGAGCCGGAGCGGCGCTTCAGGTCGAGCGCCGGGTGGCGCGGCCACTCCTCAGGCCGCCACTGGGCCGGCATCGTCAGGGTAGCCGGGTCGTACAGCGCCAGATACTCGGCGGGGACGATCAGCGGCAGATGCGGGTGAATGAACGAGACGTGCAGCGCCCACGGTCGCCCGTGCCCGCCTGCTTCCTCACGTAGAAAGCGCTCGGCCTCGGCCGCGATGGCTCGGTCGTAACGGGTGTACTCGCTCTCGCCAGGGCCGGCACCCAACACGAACTGACGCTGGTCGATGGGCCGCATCCGGGCGCGCAGCTGCGAATAGACGTTGACCTCAAGATGGACGACGTGCATGGGGATGCGCTGGTCCGGGAAGCCAGACGGGTCTTCAGGCCGGCGATAGTGCAGCTTGCCGATGGTGGTGACGCGATGCCCCTGCTCGGTCAATCGGTGGCCCCACGAGGCGGCTTCCGCGCCAGTGTACGGCTTCATATTGTCCCAGCTTTCAAGCGCGTGGGGATAGCGCCCGGTGGCGAGGCTCGCGCGGGACGGCACACAGAGCGGATACGGACAGTAGCCGTCGACGAAGCGCGTTCCACGTGCGGCCAAGCCGTCCAGGTTGGGCGTGCGAACGACGGGGTTACCGTACGCTCCGAGCACGCGCGTACTATGCTGATCGGCGTTGATGAGCAACAGATTGGTCGGCTGCACGGGTTGGCTCCCTATCTCTCACAGTTCGCGTGACGCTTGATGGATACCTGAGATCTGTACCGCGAGCGTGAGCGAGCCGGACCCAGTGTCTCAGTTCCGGCTCGCTCACGCTCGCGGTACAGACTCGCCCATCCGTCGCCTCCAGTTCGGCAACCATTTCGAGACGAGACATTGACGTGGACGAAACGCGCGCTCTTTGGCCGTCGCCGCCGGCAGTCTAGGCCGCTGACCGAAGCCGGTCAAGAATCCGGCAGACGCCTCGATAGCAAGCACGCGACCGATTGTGGTTGCCGGGCGACACTGAACGTGTGTCATCCGCCGTCGCGCCGGCACGAGCACCGCGAGGCACACGGCGGCGCGGGTGCGGACCGGGCTACCATGCCGGCGGCGTGAACTCAACTGGTGGTCGCGCCCGGAGCGGTACAGAACGGGTGGCGTTCGGCGACGGGCCGAAAGGTCTGTTCCGGGGGCCTCATGGTACAATCCGCGAAAGCCACAGAGGTACGGTCTCATCATCCCTGACAACCCAAATTGGCACCGTTCGAAGGGGTGGTGCCCGTACTACCGCGAGCGTTGGGCAATCGGGCAGGAGTCTGATGGTCAGGGTGGGCGGCTGCTCTACCAGATCATCTGCTTGCAGGACACCCCGCCCGAGACCGAGCCTGAGCAGGCCGAGTGCATGAAGACTCGGACGGCCTGTTGGCGCAACCAGCCGCAGCGGAAGTCACGCAAGAAAGCCCCGACCACCACCACCGCCTGACCCCGCGCGCTGTGGCCGGCAGGTGCGGCGCAGGGTCTGTGTGCATGTGTGGGTCAGCCGCCGCGCGGCACCTGCGGGCCGATCAGCTTCGCCATGCGGACCCAGGCCAGCGTGTTGTTCAGCAGCGGCCCGTGCCCCAGCGGCACGCCGGTGCTTCCGCTGAACGACACCACATTGCGGTTGTTCAGCACGTGCCAGTCGCGCTCACGCGGCGGTGCGATGACCGCATCGGCCGGCGTCACCACCAGATCGTCTTCGGCGGCCAGCGTCAGCAAGTTGACGCCCTGTTCGCGCAGCCGCTCCGCCAGCCGCTCGATCTTCGCGCGGTGCCGAGGATCGCTGCCGCGCTCCACCAACTCCCGCACGCCCATGCCAGTCGGCAGCAGCACGTTGAAGCCCAGCGCGCCCAGCAAGTCGCCCTCAAGGCCCAGGTCCGTCCCGAACAGCGGCGCGCTCAGCGTCGTCAGCGACCCGATCTTCCCTTGCCACCGCTCCGGCTCCCCGAACAGCAGCGCCGCCGCCGACTCGAAGAGGGCCACCCCGCCCAGGCTGTAGCCGATCAAGTGATAGCGCGTGTCGTCCGGCAGCCGCGAGCGGTACCAGCGCAGCCCCCGCCCGACGTGCGAGATGACCTCGGTCAGGCTGGATTCGCAGTGCGCAGTGTCGTAGGGGATCGGCCGGAAGCCTTCGACATCGGCCATCGTGTTGTAGCTGATCTCCAAGAAGTCGCCGGGCTCGTAGCCATGATTCGTCATCAGGAAGTTCACAAGGCCGCCGAACCGGTTCAGCGCCTCGCCGGTCCGACTGAGCATGCCGGCCGCCAGCACGATCTTGTTCCGTCCGCGCGTATTGAGCCGACGGCCAGCCTGCCAGTCATCCACCAGCCAATCAGGTAACAGCCCGCCCGCCGTCCCGGCCCGCTCGCTCATGCCCCGTGTCCTCCTGCCGCCGCCCTGCTGCCCTGCTGCCCTGCCCAGATCACCGCGGACGCTGCATGGCGCCGTGGCGTCCGTGAGACTCCCCCTCTCCCGCTCGCGGGAGAGG
>JBBQBU010000632.1:0-3175 GCA_038318015.1 Chloroflexota bacterium
AACCTCTGCCGCTGCACCGGCTATCAGAACATCGTCAAGGCGATCCAGTACGCCGCGAAAGAGATGGCCGGCTAGGCTGTTGCAGCCCGTCGGATAGAGGAGAGCACGACGCATGTATCCCGCGCAATTTGACTACGTGGCGCCAACATCGCTCGACGAGGCCATCAAGCTGCTGGCCGAGTCCGGCGGCGACGCGAAGATCCTGGCTGGCGGCCACAGCTTGTTGCCCGCGATGAAGCTCCGGCTGGCCCAGCCGGCCAAGATCATCGACCTCCGCAAGGTGCCGGGCCTGAACGAGATCAAGGTCGATGCCAATGGGACGACCATCGGCAGCATGGTGACGCACGCTGATGTGGCGCGCTCGCCGGAGATTCAGCGGGCGTTGCCGTCGCTTGCCGAGGCCGCGGCCCAAGTCGGCGACCTCCAGGTCCGCAATCGTGGCACCCTCGGAGGCAGCCTCGCGCATGCGGACCCCGCCGGCGACCCGCCGGCACCGTTCCTGGCGCTGGACGGCTCAATCATCGTGAAGGGGCCGAACGGCGAGCGCACCATCGTCGGCACCGAGTTCTTCATCGACATCCTGACCACGGCCTTGGCCGAGGATGAGATCGTCACTGGCGTCAGCTTCCCGACGCTCGCGCCGGGCACTGGCACGGCCTACGTCAAGTTCGAGCACCCTGCCTCACACTATGCCCTGACCGGCGTCGCGGCTGCCGTCAAGTTGGACGGTAGCGGGAACGTCGAGACCGTCAAGGTCGGCGTGACCGGCGTTGGCCCGAAGCCGTACCGAGCGACCGGCGTCGAAGAGGCGCTGGTTGGCAAGGGCGTGGACGCGATTGCCGACGCTGCCGCTCATGCCGCTGACGGCATCGACTGCAACGACGACATCCACGCGTCGGCGGAGTACCGCGCCCACCTGGCCGTGGTCTTCACGCGCCGGGCGCTTCAGGCGGCCTTCGATCGCGCCAAGTAGCATTTCGGGGGGGGGCCAGTACGCGCACACAGGCGCGTGGCGGCCCCGCAAGTCGACAACGGCGGGGCAGGCGGAGACGTCTGCCCCGCTCGCGTTTCGGCGCTGGATCAGCAGTGACGGCCGGTTCGCTCTCGTGGCGCGGCGCGACTCTTGCACAGTGGTTGCTCTCGGCAAACGGTGGCCCGGCCGCTCGGCAGACCATTGACAGGAAATCCACAGACGACTGGCGAGTACCTATGCTACGATACTCTCGCCGAATAGCAGGCACCTCAATCGCACCTCTCTTTTCGCGAGCCGCCCTGGCTTGCTCCTGCTCGGCCACTTCATTCCGTCAGCATCTACGACATTCAGGAGCGCCCTGGTCATGGCCTTGAATCCCTTCCCCCTGCCGGCAAATGAGCCCGGCGCGGGCTTCGCCTGCTGGTCGGAGTCGATCAAACTGGTCACGACGACAGCACCGGAATTCATCGACTTGACCGAACGGGTCGAAGGCATCGTCGCACGTTCTCCGGTTGCTGACGGAATCGCTGTTGTCTTCTCGCGGCACACCACCGCCGCCATCACGCTCAACGAGCTTGAGCCGCTGTTGCTTGAGGACATGGGCGAATTCCTGGAACGGATGGCTCCGCGCACGCATTGCTACCGTCACAACGACTTTGACGTGCGGACTGTGAACATGACGCCGGACGAAAGTCCGAACGGCCACGCACACTGCCTGCAACTGCTCCTTGGTGCCAGCCAGACAATCCCGATCTGTGACGGCCGGTTGATGCTCGGGCAGTGGCAGCGTATCTTCATGGTTGAACTTGACGGTTCGCGGCCACGTGAGGCCGTCGTACAGACGTTCGGCATGGCGCACCTGACGCGGCCAGCCCCGGTTGGCCTGCGGCGCAACGGTGCTCGGACGCGCACCAACGAGGTCTAGGAATCAGGCTCAGCGCCCGCCACCATGCGGGCGCGCCCCAGCTTCCAGACACTCCTGAACAAGCAAGAAGCCCGACCAACAACGGTCGGGCTTCTTCGTGGCCTGGGCTACCGCTGCGCGGTTACTCCGCTGCTGCCGCCGCGAGGTTCAGCTTCTTCATCAGCCGCGACTTGCGGCGCGCGGCGTTGCGCGGGTGCAGCACGCCCTTCGAGGCCGCCTTGTCTAGCTTGCTGATAGCCTGGACTACCAACGCCTGAGTGTCCTCAGCCGCTGCGACGATGCCTCGTTCGGCCTTCCGAATGAACGTCTTGACCGCCGACTTCACCGTGCGATTCCGCAAGCGCCGGCGCTCGGCGACACGGATCATTTTCTCGGCGGAACGCGTATTTGCCACGAACCGGCTCCTCCTGCTGGCGGCGACGCCAGTGGCAGCCGCTCGCGCTTGCGCGCTGTCCCTCCGCTGTACGGCAGGCAGCATCATGTGATGGTCTCTTCAGACGTGGGGTCAGTATACCTGATTGCGGGCAACGTTCGCGGGCAGCCTGCGATCCGTCCGGCGGCCGGAAGCGCGGTCGCGTGTCATTGGGGCCGTCCGGTGCCGGCGGCGTCACCATCGATGGGCGATGCGTGTACTCCGTCGGGGCGGGGCGTTGCCGGCGGCGTCACCACGGGCGAACCGGCGGTTCACCCCTACGAGGTTCGGTCACATCCTGGTCGTCGTAAGGGGCTTGGCTCCTGGCCCATGCCCGTGGCTCTTCTGCCGCGCTGGCGGCTCTTGTGCCACGCTGGCGGTCAGTGGCCGGACCACAGGGCGCGCGTGTCGTAGATCCGGAAGCTCCCGAAACTCGCGACCAGTGGACCTTGAGGCCCGAGCGCTTCAAGGTCCGCACGGTAGTCGCGGCGGTCACGGTCGCGCTGGTCGAGCAGCACATAGGCGACCCGGTAGTCCGCCAGGAACTCGCGCAGTCGGTCGGCGGTGAGCTTGGTGGGGAGGAGCGTGGCCGGGCGCATCGTGAAGAACGTGTACGGCCACGGCTGGCCGTGTGTCAGCACGTCGTCGCGTTCGGTGTTCGCCAGCAGCCAGTCATTGACGCGGGCCAGCTCATTGTCTTCGCTCCAGCGGGGCGGCCCGGTCCAGTGCAAGCCGCCGTCAACCCGTGGTTTCGTCGGCTCGTCGCCGTAGCGGAATTCGTCGTTGTACTGCTGCCGCCAGGTGGGCAGCCAGACCCAGCACACCACGGCCACGGCGGCAAAGAGCGGCAGACTGCGCGGCAACG
>JBBQBU010000633.1:0-3126 GCA_038318015.1 Chloroflexota bacterium
CGACCAGCAGCGCCGGCACGGCGCCGGGCAGGAGGTAGCGGAACATCAGCCGCGGTCCCTTTACCCCGGCGATGCGTGCCGCCTCGACATGCGGTCGAGACCGGATGCGGCGTACCTCGTCCCGCGCCATCCGGGCATACCAGGGCCACCAGAAAATAGTGATGGCGATCATAGTGTTGAGAAGGCCGGGACCTAGCGCCGCGACCACGGCGAGCGCTATCAGCGTCGACGGCAGCACAAGGAACAGTTCGACCACTCGCTGCAGCAGCGCATCGACCCAGCCGCCGACCATGCCGGCGAGAACCCCGACGGTCGTTCCGATGACGAGTGCGATGGCAATGATGGCCAGGCCGGGTAGCCAGGTGTAGCGGACGCCGAGGACGACGCGCGAGAACAGGTCGCGCCCGATCTCGTCGGTGCCAAACCAGTGGGCGATGCCGGGTGGCTGATAAGCCTCGGCTACGCGCAGCATGGGATCGAACGGCAGCGCCAATGGGCCGAACACGGCGATCAGGGTGATGAGCAGCACCCCGAGCAGCCCGATGCGCTCGAGCCAGCCAACTCGCCGAAGCCAACCAAAGTTCGAGGTCCGGGGAAGGGTGGCGGGTTTGCTTGCAAGGGCCATGGTGGAGCTCATCCGGTCAGCCGGCGAGGCGCGGAACGGCGCCGACCAGTTTTTTCGTGTAAGGGGCTTGCGGGGCGGAGATGACCTGATCAGGCTCGCCGATCTCAACCAGATGGCCCTTCTCCAGCACCGCGATGCGGTCGGCGATCAACCTCGCCGCAGCGAGGTCGTGGGTGACGAACAGCATCGCCATGCCCATGGACCGACGCAAGCCGCCGAGCAGGTTGAGCGTCTGGGCGGCCAGAGAGACGTCCATGGCGCTGATCGGCTCGTCGCATAGCAGCAGTTTCGGCGGTACGACAACAGCCCGGGCCACGGTGACGCGCTGGCACTGTCCGCCGGAGAGTTCGCTGGGCAGCGCCCCGGCCAAAGCCGGATCGACGCCGACCAGCTTCAGCGCCCCGGCGACCCGGAAATCCTGCTCGCGCCTGCTGAGGCCGAGCGGGCGCAGCCGGTCCCGAATCTGCTCGCCGACGGTAAGCCAGGGCGTCAGCGACGCCACCGCATCCTGGAACACCACCTGCGGCGGGACTCCGCCGAGCCACGAGACGTCGCCGTGATCTGGGTCCAGCAGGCCCGCGGCAATCCGGAGCAGTGTCGATTTGCCCGATCCGCTTTCACCCACCAGCGCGACGCACTCGCCCTGCCGTATACGCAGGTCGATGCCGGCGAGTACCTGGGTCTGGCGCGCCGGCCTGAGCAGCGTGCGACCCGGTCCGAAGCTCTTTGTGATGCGGAACAGTTCGAGCGCGTTGGCGTCACTGCTTACTGGCGCGGGCCAGGCGGGCGCCTCGCGCACCCGCGCCAGCAGGCCGGGCACGCGGTCGGCGTGGAAGCATGCCACCTGTCTCCCGTGCTGCACTCGCACCAGGTCGGGCCGGCGCTCCGAACAGTCCGCCTCGGCCAGAGGGCAGCGGGTGACGTAGTTGCAGTGGGCGCTGACTGGCCGGTCGCGCAGGTGCTCGGCGGAAAGCGTCACCAGTTGCCGATCGCGGCTCGAATCGAGGTCGAAACGGGCCGAGAGCAGCCCGGCGGAGTAGGGGTGCGCCGGCGCCGTGATCAGGGCGCGGGTGTCGCCCACTTCGGCGACACGGCCGCCATACAGCACCATGACGCGGTCGGCCAGTTCGGCGGCCACCGCCAGGTCGTGGGTGATGAACAGGATCGCCGTATTGTGCTCGCGCGCCAGGTCCTTCAGCAGCGTCAGGATCTGGGCCTGCACGGTGACGTCGAGCGCCGTCGTCGGCTCGTCAGCGATCAGCACACGTGGCCGTGCCGCCATGCTCATGGCGATCAGTACGCGCTGGCGTTGCCCACCGGACAGCCGATGCGGCAGGTCGGACGCGATTCGCCTGGGGTCGGGCAGTCCGGTCCGGGTCAGCCAGTCGAGCACTTCGTCGGCGCTTAGTCCGCTCTCGCGCAACTGGGCTCCGATGCTCATGGTTGGGTTCAGCGCGCCCATCGGATCCTGCGGCACGGCGCGGACAAGGCTGCGGCGAATTTCGCGCAACGCGTGCGGCTTGGCGCCGACGATCTCGCGCCCGGCCAGGCGGACACTTCCCGATATCTCGGGCTGAGCTTCGGCGGGGAGCAGGCCCTGCAGCGTAAGGCCGATAGTGGATTTGCCCGAGCCGCTCTCGCCGACAAGCGCGACGACTTCGCCGCGGGCGAGGTCGAAGTCGATCCCGTCGAGAACGGTGCTGGCGTCGCCATCTCGGCTAAGGCGGACGTGAAGGCCACGGATGGAAAGAACGGGCGCTTCGGGCTCGGTAGACGTCGGTGGAAGAGTCATTGCTCCCTCACGTTGAGGGATGGCGAGACGCTGCGCTCGCCAATCCCTTGGCTAACGAGGTCTCCCGGGCTTTTTTCCCGCCGTGCATCTGGCCGACTGTCGTGCCGGCCAGTGGCGGCTCTCGGACCAGCCACGCCAAAGCGCCGGAACCCTAGCCACCAACTCCGAAATACCGATGCAAGCCCTGTGCCAAGTTGGAGCGGCCCAGACTACGGCCTTGTACTGGCCAATGAAATCCAAGTTGCTCGAATTCTGAGCAACGCCCCTCGCGCTTGCTCACTGGATGAGCACCCCGCGCCACCTCGCTGATCCGTCGGGGCCGTTGGAGCAGATAGGCGAGGCCGGCGCGTTCGCCGGCCTGATGTATAGCGGTCCGCGAGCATGCCGGATCAGGCGCCTGTCGCTGGGAAGGCCTGCCAGCGCTGAATGCCAACCGGGTCAGTTTTTTGGGGCCGGCTCGGGCGGAACTGTGTCGCTTGGCGCCTTGGCGATGAGAACGATCGCCGGGCGCAGCAGGCGGCCGTTGAGTGTCCACACCGACGAGACAGCGTGGGCCACGGTGCCGGCCGGCAGCGTCGCCACCTCGCGCTGGCCGATCGCCTGGTGCAGGACCGGTGAGAAGACCGCGCCAGTGGGGTCTTCCCGTTTGACGCCGTTGCGCTGCAGCATATCGAGAAATCCGCGTTCGATCTCGAGCAGACCCGAGCGC
>JBBQBU010000634.1:0-3119 GCA_038318015.1 Chloroflexota bacterium
AACGCCGGTGCTGGCGGTGGCGTCCGAACTGCGCGCCCGCGTGCCCGACATCGAATTGCTCTACATCGCCACGGAGGGTGGCATCGAAGGCACATTGGCCGCCGAAGAGGGCATCCCGTTCGTCGGCGTGGCGACCGGCAAACTCCGTCGATACTGGGACACCCAGAATATCACCGATCTGGGGCGCATTGTTCGGGGGACGGCGCAGTCACTCGCCCGCGTGCGGGCCTTTCGCCCGCATGTCGCGGTTGGCGCGGGCGGATTCGCCAGCGTGCCGCCATTGGGCGCCGCCGGCCTGCTCCGGGTGCCGGTCTTGATCCACCAGCAGGACGTGGTACCAGGGCTTGCAAACAGGCTCCTGGTCCCGTTTGCCAGCCGTATCACGGTTGCGTTGCCCGGCAGCCTGCGCGCCTTTCCACGGGGACGGACGGTCCTGCGCGGCAATCCAGTTCGACCGCGTATTCTGGAGGCCCGCGCCGCCGAGGGGTTCCGGCTGCTCGGCCTTGACCCGGCTGTGCCGCTAGTGGTCGTGACCGGCGGCGGGACCGGTGCGCTTGGCCTGAACCGGATCGTTGCCGAGGCCGCGCCGCGACTCGTGCAGTTCTGTCAGGTGTTGCACCTGACAGGTGCCGGCCGTGGCGTGCCGACTATGGACTTGGGGGATCTGGGGCCGCGCTACCAGCAGCGCGAGTTCCTGGTGGGCGAGATGCCGCATGCGCTGGCTGCGGCCGCTGTGGTTGTCACGCGGGCCGGTATGGGCACGCTCAGCGAGTTGTCGGCGCTTGGCAAGCCAGCCATCATCGTGCCGATGCCCGGCACGCACCAGGACGCCAACGCCCGCGCCTTCGCCGGGGCCAATGCAGCGGTCATGCTGGACCAACGAAGCCTGACAGGCGTCGACCTAGCCTCCCAGGTACGCGACCTCCTGCACAACACCGCGCTGCAACGGACGATGACCGAGGCGATGCGCAAGCTGATGCCGCCCGGCGCGGCGGCCGGCATCGCCGACGACGTGCTGGCGCTGGCCCGACGCCCCCGGTAAGGCCACGTTACTCGAACGGCGTTTCGTGGATCGGTCCTTCGACGACGATTGCAATCGGGGCCGCCTGGGTGACATCCACGCTGAGCGACCCGTTGATGCGCCGCACCGCGAAATCAACGCGGTGCTCACCGACGCGCAGGTTGCGCACGCGCAACTCGTTGACGCCGCGCGGCAGGGTTGGCCGGAGCATTACCCGGTCCGACTCGGCATCGACGCGCAGCCCGAGCAGCGCCTGGAAGATCAGGAAGATGCTGCCGGCTGCCCACGCTTGCGGGCTGCACGACACGGGATACTGGGCCGGCATCGAGTGATAGCGGCGATCTCGCGCGAAGCCGCAGTACAACTCGGGCAAGCGGTACAGCGGAAAGCGCACGGCCGCGTCGAGCAGTTCCTGGGCCACCCGTAGCGCCTGCTGGTCCATGTGGTACCGCTTCAGGCCGGCCACAATCAGCGAGTTGTCGTGCGGCCAGACCGAACCGTTGTGGTAGCTCATCGGGTTGAACGACGGCTCAGTGCTGCTGAGGGTTCGGATGCCCCAGCCGCACAACATGTCCTCGCGGGTCAGCCGGTCGCCCACCATCCGCGCCGGTGCGTCGTCCAGCATGCCGGTCCAGAGGCAGTGCCCGACGTTTGACGAGATATTGGTGATCGGCCGCTTCTGGGAGTCGAGCGCCATCGCGAAGAACCCGTCGCGCGGCGACCACCAGTCGCGCTGAAACCGCGCCCTCAGTTCCGACGCCTGCTTGCGGTAACGCGTCGCAAGCGTCGGTTCGCCAAGCAGCGCATACAGTTCGGCTGCGGCCGTCCAGGCTGCGTAGACGTACCCTTGCACCTCGGACAGTGCGATGGGTGGCTCTGCGCGCTGGCCGTCGCGGTGGGTGGCGGAGTCTGCGGAGTCCTTCCACCCCTGGTTGCGGATGCCGCGCGACGAGCGGCACAGGTATTCCACGTAGCCGTCGTCATCCAGGTCGCCGTACGTTGCGATCCAGCTCAGAGCAGCGTCGAGGTTCGGGCGCAATTGCTCCGCAAGCGCGCGGTCGCCGGTCCAGCGCACATATTCGCCCAGCGTCATCACCCAGAGTGGCGTCGCGTCCACGCTGCCGTAGTACGGCGTGTGTGGCACCTGCCCGAGGGCTGCAAGCTCACCAAGTCGGATCTCGTGGAGGATCTTGCCGGGCTGCTCGTCGCGCCAATCGTTGACCTCCTTGCCCTGGTGCTCGGCCAGGAACGTGAGCGTAGCACGGGCGATGTCAGGTTGGAGGCAGAGCGTCTGCAAGGAGGTTATCAGACTGTCGCGGCCGAAAGGCACGCTGAACCAGGGGATGCCGGCCGATGGCAAGTAGCCATCGGCAACCTGATCGCTCAGCAAGCGTAAGTCGTGCAACGAACGCTTCAGCACCGCATTGACGATCTCGTCGTCGGTGGTGATCTCGGTGCATCCTTGCTCCCACTCGCGGTACGACTCGCGCATCGCGCCGAACGCGCTGTCCAGGGAGCGTGAGGTGCCGGTCGGCGGCTGCAAGTCACCCTGGCTCACCAGCACCTCGCAGGTGAGGGAGGCGTGCTGCCCGGGCGGCACCAGCAACTCAAAGACGGCGGTGGCCGTCGGCGGACGGATCGGCACCTCGGCGCGAGGGTCGCCAGCCCCACTGATGCCGGGCAGGGCTTCTAACTGATCGGGTGGGATCGGCTCTGGCTCGTAGATGTCCACGCGAGACGGTGCGCGGTCGAAGCGGACGCGCGTCTCGCGGCGCAGGTTGTCCAGCCCAGTGTATCCCAACACGATGTCGCGGTCGTCCAGCACCGGCCGGTCGATCTCGCCATGCTTGGACCGCCGGGCGTACCCGCGGATGTCGAACATGTCGCGGAAGTCCGACCCGAACGTGAGGCGCAATGTGAGCGGCACCGCGAACGCGTTGTAGTTGAAAATGCCGATGCGCTCGTGCATGGCAGCGTGCACGAATCGGTTGCGGCGCACACTCAACGTCCGTGGCGGCACATCCAGCCCGTCGGCCGTCTGAAAGTAGTGGTTGGCAAACTGCAACGTCATCATGAAGTTGTGTTCGCCGGACGACGA